>NZ_JBSGJD010000231.1:0-15431 GCF_053605405.1 Amycolatopsis sp. NPDC003861 | reverse complement strand
GGCTGTGGTGAGTGGTAAGGAGGGTTAGAACCCTCCTTACCACTCACGAGCCGCGGCAGACTTCGTGAACCGTGCTAGACGAGCAGCAGGAACAGCAGGCCGTTCGGCGTGCCGAGCCCCGTCACGTCGTCGTAGCCGGGGGTGGTGTGGATGGTCAGGCCCTGGTAGTCCAGCGTGCGGACCGAGCGGAGCAGGCCGTCCGAGGCGTCGACCGAGTTCGCGTAGTCGACGCGGGCCACCGCGGCGTCCACGTGCTTCACGTCGGTGATCGCCGGCGTGCGGGACGTCAGCTTGTAGATCACCGGGTTGATGAAGCCGTGGTGGAAGTGGTCGAAGCTGTCGGCCACCGCCATGATGCCGGCGAACACCGGCGACGCGAGGCTCGTGCCGCCGATCCGGTACTGGTCGTAGTGCGCACCCTCCGGGAAGGTCTGCGTCTGGCCGACCAGGAAGCCGGTGTTCGGGTCGCCGACCGCGGAGATGTCCGGCACGACGCGGCCCTTGTTGTTGCCGGTCTGGTTCTTCTTCGCCAGCGCGTCCGGGACGACACCCTTCTGGTAGAAGGGCTGCGCGAACAGCCGGCTCGTGCCACCGCCGGAACCGCTGGTGTAGGCGGCCGGGCCGTAGACCCCGTTGGTCAGCGTCGACTTGCTGGTCTCCCAGCCGGTCTCGAAGATCCTCTTGCCGTCCTTGCCGATGGCGATGGACGTGCCGCCGACCGCGGTGATCCACGGCGCCGAGGCGGAGAAGTCCGGCGACGGCGTGCCGAGGCGCGCGACCTCGTCACCGTTGTCGCCCGAGGAGAAGTAGACGCCGATGCCCTCGAGCACCGCCTGCAGCGAGATCTGGTTGAACACCTTGACCTCGTCGGCCGGGATGTCCTCGCCGGTGTCGCCGTAGGAGTTCGACACGATGTCGGCCTTGTGGCCGGCGATCACGTAGTTCAGCGCCACGTCGAGGGCGTTGTCCTCGCAGGATTCGCCGCCGACGTAGAGGATGTCCGCACCCGGGGCGAGCCCGTGCGCGGCCTCGACGTCGAGGGTCTCCTCGCCGTACCAGCCGGCCGCGTCGCACTGGTCCGGCGGCTCGAGGACCGGGTTCGCCGGGAAGACGTGCTGCTTGAACTGGCTCTGCTTGAGCGGGTGCGCCGGGTCGTTCTTCTTGGCGTACGTGCTCGCGTCGGCGTAGATGGTCGGCGAGGCGAAGGCGTCCACGATGGCGATCGTGGTGCCCTTGCCGTCGGCGCCGACCTTGTCGATGCCGTAGGCCGACCGCAGCTGCGCCGGGGTGTAGCCGCAGGGGGCGTACGGCAGCTGCTTGCCGTTGTAGGCGGGATCGGTGGTGTCGATCTTCTCGCCGTAGTAGGCGCTGCACGGCGGCGCGTTGCGGAACCCGGGCCCGGGCGCGACGTCCGACGGCGTGCCGGAACCGGTCGCGTGGTCCGGCTTGAACAGGTTGGTCGCCTGGTCGACGCCGACCACGCCGAGCACGTCCCCGGCCAGGTTCGCCGGCACCGACAGGTTCTTGTCGGCGGCGCGCAGCGTCTGGCCCTTGACCCGGTACTTGCCGAGGTCGACGGCGAACGCGTTCTCCGTCTGGGCCGCGGTGCCGGTGGCCTCGACGTACGCCTTGTTCGACGGGATCTCGCCGATGCTGAAGCCGCTGCCGGTCAGCCACGCCTTGACGGCGTTCACCGTCGCGTCACTGGCCGCGAAGCGGTCACGCACCTGGTCGGGGCTCAGGTACTGGCGGTAGGCCTTGCTGTCCGGGTCGGACACGGCCTGGGCCAGCGCCTCGGCACCGGCGTTGTCGCGCTGGTTCAGGTAGACCCGGAAGCTCAGCTTCGCGGCGGGCGCCGTGTCGGCGACCTTCGCCTGCGCGTTCGCCCACAACGGGTGGGACTGCGGGATGTCCTGACGCCCCTGCGCGGACGCCGTCGCCGGCAGGGTGCCGGTCAGGCCACCCACCACCGCGAGCGAGAGGAGCAGGGTGGAGCTTCTTCGCACAGAAATCTCCCTCTTCGAATGCGGCCCCCAGGAAATGGGCCTTGGAACACCGGGTGAGACTAGATCGGTGTTCCACTCGTGCGGAAGTGCTTGCGGAACCGTTATCTCGCCTGGAATTCGCCGGCCGTTAACGGTGGTACGGAAATCCGATTTGTCGCGGAGAAAACGCGAGGAATGGTATTCGATGCGCGGTTGGTCCGATTCGTGCCGGTACCGCGGACCACGCGCTCCGGGCGGGCGCCACCTACCAAAGTAGGTTGCTCCGTCCACTCGGGACAGTCCGGCGGTGACGGCAGTTCGGCCGTCACGCCAGCCGCCGGTCCACCTCCGCGGGAGCGAACACCGCGTCGACCACCATCGCGACCGCGCCGGCCAGTGCCATTCCTTCGCCGCGGCCGCCGATTTCCACGCGCAGGTTCTGCGTCGCCCGGGGCAGGGCCCTCCGGTACAGCACCTCCCTCACACCCGCCACGAAGTGCGGCTCCGCGAGATCCCCCGCGATCACCACCACTCCCGGGTTGACCACGCACACCAGCGTGGCCAGCACCTCCCCCACCTGGCGGCCCGCCACTTCGGCGAGCCGGACGGCGGCCGGCTCGCCCGCCACGATCCGGTCGCGGACGCCCGAACCCGACGCCGTCGGCAGGCCCAGGTCCGTCAAGCGGGCCGCCAGCGCCCCGCCGCCGGCGACGGCCGCCAGGCAGCCGTGGGAGCCGCACAAGCACTGCGCTTCCGGGTGCCCGGGGAGGCGGATGTGGCCGATGTCGCCCGCGCCGCCGTCGATGCCGCGGTACACCTCGCCGCCGAGGACCAGGCCGGCGCCGATGCCGGTCGACACCTTCACGACGACCAGGGCCACCGAGTCCGGGTGGCGGGCGCGGTGCTCGCCCAGCGCCATCAGGTTCGCGTCGTTGTCCACCAGCACCGGGGCGCCGACCCGCGCGCCGAGGTGGTCGTCGATCGGGTAGCCGTCCCAGCCCGGCATGATCGGCGGCTGCGTCACCCGGGCGCGGCCGGGCTCCACCGGGCCCGGCACCGAAACACCCACTCCGCACACCGGCCGGTCCACCGACGCCCGCAGCTCCTCGAACCACTCCGCGATCCGGTCGAGCACCGGCTCCGGGCCGTCGGCGACCCGCAGCTCCCCCGCGCGACGGGCCAGGACCCGTCCGGCCAGGTCGGTGACGGCCGCCTCGGCGTGCGTCGTGTCGATGCTCGCGGCGAGGACGACGGCGTGCCGCTCGTCGAACCGCAGGTGCCGTGCGGGGCGGCCGCCGGTGGAGTCCTCCTGGCCGCCCTCGGCGAGCAGCCCGGCCGCCTGGAGCCGGTCCAGGCGGGCGGTCAGCGTCGAACGCGACAGCCCGCTGCGTCCCTGCAGGGCCTTCCGGGTGGTCGCCTGCCCCGTCCGGACCAGCCGCAACAGCTCGCCGGCGCTGGTCATCCCGCGACCCCCTTCGGACTTTTGTCCATTGACAAGACACAAGTCGGAGATAGATTGGACATATGAACGTAACATGGGGGCGGGCGGTCGAGGTCCTGGCGGGCAACTGGCTCGGCGCGTCGACCGTGCCCTCACGCGGGCTCTACCCGCACCAGTGGAGCTGGGACTCCGCCTTCATCGCCCTCGGCCTGCGCCACCTCTCCCCCGAGCGGGCGCGGCGCGAGCTGGTGACGCTGTTCGAAGCGCAGTGGGCCGACGGCCGCGTCCCGCACATCGTGTTCGACCCGGGGACGCCGCCCGAGGCGTACTTCCCGGGGCCGTCGTTCTGGCAGGCCGGGCGCACGTCGGGCCTGGTCCAGCCGCCGGTGCACGCCCGCGCGGTGCTCGCGGTGCACGAGACCGCGCCCGATCGGGAGTTCCTCGCGGCGCTGTACCCGAAGCTGGTGGCCTGGCACGACTACCTGCGAACCGGCCGCGACGCGGGCGGGCGCGGGCTGGTGGCGATCGTGCACCCGTGGGAGTCCGGCATGGACAACAGCCCGGCGTGGGACGAGCCCCTGTCCCGGGTCCCGCTCGCCACCGGGTTCGTCCGCCGCGACCTCGAGCACGGCGAGGCCGGCGACCGGCCGAGCGACGACGACTACGGCCGGTACGTCCGGCTCGCCGCCGCCTACCGCGACAGCGGCTACGCCGATGCCGGCGAGTTCGTCGTGGAGGATCCCGGCTTCAACGCCCTGCTGGCCGACGCCGAGCTGGCGCTGGCCCAGATCGCCGAGGAGCTCGGCCTGCCTTCGGACGCGCACCGGGAAGCGGCGGCCCGCGTCGAAAAGGCGTTGCAGGAAACGTTGTGGGACAACGGCTTCTTCTTCGCCCGAGACGTCTGCACCGGCTCGCTGATCCGCGAGCACACGTGCGCGGGCCTGCTGCCGCTCGTGCTGCCGGACTTGGCGGTCGCTCCGGCCCTGCTGGAGACGGCGACCGGCCCGCGCTTCCGGCTGGGCCGGGTGCACGGCGTCCCGAGCTACGACCTGACCGCGCCGGGTTTCGACCCGGGCCGCTACTGGCGCGGGCCGTCCTGGTCCAACGTCGGCTGGCTGGTCCGCCACGGCCTGCTGCGCCACGGCGAGTTCGCCCTCGCCGCCCGGCTGCGCGAGGACCTCGTCGAGACGGCCGCGCAGACCGGCTTCGCGGAGTACGTCGACCCGCTGACCGGGGCCGGGCACGGCACCCGCTCGTTCAGCTGGACCGCGGCGCTGGCCGTGGACCTGCTGGCCGAGCGGACCTGAGGAACGGGCCGCCCAGCCGCGTTCGGGGGCGGCTGGGCGGTCTGTCCGGCTCAGCCCGCCGCGGTCGCGTAGTCCGAGCCCACCCAGGTTTCGTCGATCCGCAGCCGCTTGTAGCGCGAACTGTCGCTCGACGCCGCGTACGTGCTCGTCACCTGGAGCCGGACGTACCGGGCGGTCACCGCGGAGAGGTCGGCGAACTGGACGCCGCGGTGGCTCGGCAGCGTCCCGGACTTCACCGCGCTGCCCCAGTCCTTGCCGTCACTCGACACGAACACCTTGTACGCCTTGATCCGCGCCGACTGCTCGCTGTCCGACCGGGCGTAGCTGACCGAGTCCTCCCGCTGGTTGATCCCGAGGTACTGCACCTTCTTCGCCGTCCCGAGGTCGTAGTCGAGGTTGACCGGGAGCGTCTTGTTGTTGTCGAAGTAAGTGAGGTAGCCGCCGTCGCTCGCCGCCTGTCCACTGTGGCCACTGGCGGACGCGCTCGCCTTGAGCGTCACGGTCTTCGGGTCGTACGTGCCGGTGCGGCCGGCCGTCTCGACCTTGAACACCGTGTCGTAGGTGTCCCAGCCGGACAGTCCGGTCAGGGACAGGCTCCCGCTGCCTTGGCTGAAGGAGATCGCCGCGCCGGTGCGCAGGTTCGTGACGCGGCGGACGCGGTAGCCGTTGTCGCGGATCTTGAGCGTGCTCCCCGACGGCTTGGTCAGGACGTGCACGTACTGCGCGTCGCCCTTGATGGTGATGACGCCGTGGGCGCCGTCGTTCCAGAAGCCCGGCTGCATGCCGCCGTACAGGTACCCGGCGCCTTCGGTGCCGCCGAGGGACTCCCAGATCGCGTCCAGGTAGGTCTTCGCGAAGTTGTTGAACGCCTCCTGGTTCGCGGGGAACTTGCCGTTCACCATGGCCGTCTCCGCCATCAGCGACTTGATCGACGAACCCGAGTTCGTGATGAGCCGGCCGAGGTTGAGCATCTTGGTCACCGGCGGGTTCGAGCCGCCGTACCACCACGAACCGGTGTCGGGGAGCTTGAAGCACGCTTCGGTGAGCCGGGGCATCGCCGTGTACGTCGCCTGCGGGTAGTCGTACGACGGTGTCATGCCGGTCTTCTGCTCGTTGCTGATCGTGTCCATGATCGGGGTGTCTTCGTTGTTGTTGCTCAGCAGGTAGTCCGGCCGCTGCTGGTAGATCTGCCGGTAGAGGTCGTGCGACTCCCAGTAGGCGTTGTCGTTGTCGATCCAAAAGCCGCCGAGGTCGGGGTAGTTCTTCATGACCTCGAAGAAGTTGTCGTAGCTGAACTGGCCGAAGCCGGCCTGGCTGTCGAGGTCGACGTCCTTGCCCTTGTACTTCGAGTAGCCGGCCGAGTCGAGCCACTCGTGGCCGCCCTCGTCGTGCCACTGGGCGTCGTTGGTCATGTAGAGGATGACCTTGAGCCCGCGGGCCTTCGCGGCGGCGATCAGCTCGCCGAGGAAGTCCCGCTTGGTGCTGCAGCTGCCGGGGATCTTCGACGGCCAGGCCCGCGAGTAGCCGAGGCGGCTGTGGAAGGAGGCGAGCACGAGGTAGGACGCGTGCAGCTTCTCGGCTTCGGTGACCCAGTAGGCGGGACTCCACCCGCCGTCGGTGATCGCTTTTTCCCAGGCGCTGCAACTGGTGTAGCCGGGTGCCGTGCGCATGCCCCAGTGCAGGAACAGCCCGGCCTGGCTGTCGCGCAGCCACTGCTGGGAGGGTTTCTGCAGATCGGCCGAAGCCGGCGCGGCGATGAGCCCGGACACCGCCAGCGCCGCCGCGCACGCGACGAGCACCTTGCGGAGGAACCTGTCTGCCATTGACGACCTCCAGTGGTCTGGTCCACCCGGTGGTGTACTCCCCACGAACAGCGTTGGTCAAGACTTACATCCGACCTTTCCGCGGAGTTTCGCTGGCCGGTACATGTTCACTGCGGCCGTTCGGGTTAAATATCTGATATATGACGCGAGAGATCTGATCTCTCTTGACGTCGGCTCCGGGAGGCGAGTAGATGTTTCCCCGAGAGCGCTTTCGCTCACCAGACCATCGCTCCGGCGACACGGGCAGCACGCCGCGCCCCCCAGAGCTGGTCGGGATGCCGACGGACGGCGGATCGGCATCCCGGCCACCTTCTTCACCGCGTCGCGGGGCCAGCGTATGAGAGGGACGACGATGTCCGAACATCCCCTTCGCCCGACCCGGCGCGCGGTCCTGGCCGGCACGCTCGGCGCCCTGGGCGCCCTCGCCGCGGCGGGTCCCCTGGCGCGGGCGGCGGACCAGCTGCCCCCGATCGGCGGCGCGGCGCCGCCGCCGGACTGGTCACGTGCCGTGATCGACTCGACGATGAAGCGCTACACACCCGACAAGATCGGCGGCTGGGGCTACACGCTCGGGCTGTACCTCTACGGGCAGTACCTCTTCTACAAGCGCACCGGCGAGAAGAAGTACCTCGACTACATCATCGCCTGGTACGACCGGTTCATCACCGACAGCGGCATCTCCAACAGCTTCACCAACCTGGACTCGATGCGCTCGTGCCAGATGCTGCCGCTGCTGTACGGCGAGACGGGCCGCAAGAAGTACAAGACGGCGGCCGACCAGCTGCGCAAGCGGTTCCCGTCCTACCCCCGCACGTCCGACGGCGGCATGTTCCACGCGACCAGCAAGGTCGGTCAGCTGTGGGGCGACGGCGTCTACATGGCCCAGCCGTTCCTCGCCCTGTACGGCGCGGCGTTCGGCGACGGCGGTTACTGCTTCGAGGAAGCGGCGAAGAACATCGTCGTGTACTTCAGCCACCTGCGCGAACCGGCGAAGGGCCTGCTGTACCACGCCTACGACGAGGACGGCTCGGAGTCGTGGGCGTCCGGCTCCGGGCACCACTCGAAGTACCACTGGGCGCGCGCGATCGGCTGGTTCGGCATGGCGACCATCGACATCCTCGAGGTCCTGCCGACCGACCACCCGAGGCGGGCGGCCCTGATCGACGTCATCCGCTTCCTGGCGGCGGGTTACCAGCGGTACCAGGACGCCTCGACGGGCCGCTGGTACCAAGTGGTCGACCGCGGCGGCGACGCGAAGAACTGGCTGGAGACGTCGGCGTCCTCGATGTACACGTTCACCATGGCCCGCGGCGTCCAGCGCGGCTACCTCCCGGCGTCCTACCAGGCGGTGGCGGATCGCGGGTACGCCGGCGTGCTGCGCAAGGTGTCGCTCGGCTCGGACGGGCTCACGAACATCACGGACATCTGCGAGGGCACCAACGTCGGAGACCTGTCGTACTACTACGCCCGGGCCCGCAAGACCAACGACTTCCACGGCCTGGGCGCGTTCCTGATCATGAACGAGCAGTATTCCCACTGACCACCGCGACGCCGCAGAAGGGGCCCCGGCCAACCGGCCGGGGCCCCTTCGTCCTGTGCGGTAACCCGGATCTCGCGTGATCGAGCACGGAACTCGCGTGATTGAAGCCGGAACTCGCGAGTTACGGCCCTGATCACGCGAGTTCCGGCTTCAATCACATGGGATACGGAAACGTCAGCAGGTGGAGGTGGAGTCCGAGGTGGTGATCCGGAGGGCGGAGCCCGCGGTGGTGGCCGAGTCCTTGACGCAGTAGCCCGTCACCGACTGGAAGCCGACGTCGAACGGGCTCTTCGAGCCCTTCTCCGCCGTGAAGTGGTCGAACGTGATGTCCGAGCTGTTGTTGACGATGCTCGCCGGGCGGCCGTCGTCCTTGGCGAACTCCACCGAGCTGTTCACGAAGCGGATGCCCGCCGCGTAGTGCAGGTACCAGCCGTACGACGGGCGGGTGCCGATGCTCTTCGGGTTGTAGTCCGTCGCCGTGTTGCTGGGGACACCCGTTCCCATCGTCCCGTTGCCGCCCGGCACGTTCAGCTTCACGCCGGTGAACGTGACGTCGGAGACCCGGTGGCCGCTGTCCGCGCCCCAGATCGTCGGGCTGAAGTTGCTGCCCGTGTGCGTGCCGGTGATGTTGTCGAACGTGATGCCGCTGATCGAGCCGACCCCCGGGTTGTTGCCGCAGCGCTTACGCGTGCCGATCTTCATCATGATCGGCGAATACGTCCCGGACATCGTGATGTCGCGGTAGTGGACGTCGGAAATCTTCGCGCCGTCCATCGAAACGATGCCGATGCCGGACTTGTGCGCGCCGGTGATCGTGATGCCCGAGAAGTGGTAGCCGGTGAAGTCGCCGCACGTCTCGGAGCCGAACATCAGCGCGTTGCAGCAGACCGCCGACAGTTTCGCGCCCGTCACCGTGACGTTCCCGTTCGGCAGTTTCGCGCCGAGCGCGTAGTCGCTCTTGAACACCAGCGCGTCGTCGTTCGCCGCGATCGAAGCGTTGGTGATCGTTACGTTCGTGGTGCTGATGATGTTCCAGCCGTCGCGGTCGCTCGCCGTGTCGATGGTCAGGTGGTCGGAGACGACGTTCGTGCAGCCGTTGATCAGCGCCGCGAAGTGCCCGCCGCGGCGCAGTTTGACGCCGGAGAGCGTCAGCCCGTCACACCGGGTGAGGGACAGGATCTTGTCGGCCTCGCCGGACTTCGGGTTGCCGGTGATGAGGTTGCCGCCGCCGTCGATCGTGCCCGCGCCGGTGAAGCCGATGTTCGTCAGCTTGTCGCCGAAGAACATCGCGTTGTGGAAGTGGCTGTGGCCGTAGTCCTGGTAGTCGTCCCACTGGTTCGACTCGGGCTTGTCGTAGGTGTCCGCGCTCGACCCGGTGATGGTGGCCCCGGCGTCGAGCTGGATCGTGACGTTGCTCTTGAGGTGGACGGTGTTCGCCGACTTGTAGGTGCCGGAGGTGAACCGGACGGTGCCGCCGCCCGCCGCGTTCGCCGCGGTGATCGCCTTGTCGATGGCGGCCGAGTCGTTGGCCGACCCGTTCCCCTTGGCGCCGTAGTCCTTGACGTCGTAGACGCCGCCGGGCGCGGCGGCGGAAACGCCGGCGCCGGCCACCACCAGCCCGGCCACCGCGAAGGTGATCAGCAAGAGTTTTTTCACCGTGGAACCGCCTTGTCATGGATTCGAAGAATTCGGCATGACGGCGGAACACCCAGATTACGAGTGGGGCGAACGAAATGTCAAGATCGCCCGGGGACCCGCGCCACCCCCAGTCGCGGCGCGGGTCCCCGTGTCCATTCAGGATTCTCGGAGTCTACCTTCACCGGGCCCGCGGGCCCCGTGCGTTTTTCACGGTCCGCCACGTGAATCCGCCATGATCGGGAGTCACGCAGCGTGGTTTCAGACCTTCTGGAGCCCGGCCTTCCCGGCCTGCACCACGTAGCTGACGTCGTTCTTGATCACCACCGACGCCGGGTCGTACACGCTCGTGTCGGACGTCGTCATGAAGTCGGCCCGCAGCTGCGACGGCGTGGTCGTGACGCGGACGTACCCGCGCTCGCCCTTGCAGTACTTGACGTGCGGGTTGTTCGCGTACCAGGCCGCGCTCGGGGGCGAAGCGGTGTCGCTGTTGCTGGTCACCGACGTCGTGACCAGCTCCGAGCCGATCACCGGGTCGCTGTGGTCGAAGTAGTCGAGCCGCAGGTCGGCGGCCCAGTGCCGGTGGACGTCGCCGGTGAGCACGACCGGGTTGGCGACCTTGCGGTCGACCCAGCCCTGCTGGATCCGGTTGCGGGAGGCTTCGTAGCCCTGCCAGGAGTCGTTGCTCTCGCAGGTGGCCTTGTTGCCGTCGGAGTCACGCGTGGCGAAGAAGACCTGCTGGCCGAGGAAGTCCCAGGTCGCCGGGTGCGACTCGAACTGCTTGAGCAGCCACGCCTCCTCCGTGGCGCCGAGGATGCTGCGGGAGGTGCTGCGCATGTCGGCGCAGGCCGGGCCGGCGTCACCGGAGGGGTCGGGCACCTGGGCGCTGCGGTACTGGCGCGTGTCGAGCATGTGGAAGCGGGCCAGGTTGCCCCAGAGGAACTGCCGGTAGAGCTGGATCGACGCGCCGTTCGGCTTGGCCGTCGACCGGATCGGGGTGTTCTCGTAGAAGGCCTGGAACCCGGCGGCCTTGCGCGCGGCCGTGGCCGGCGAGGTGGTGCCGTTCCAGTTGTTCATCACCTCGTGGTCGTCGAACACGACGATCCAGGGCGCGATCGCGTGCGCGGCCTGCAGGTCGGCGTCGGTCTTGTGCTGGGCGTGGCGGGCGCGGTACTGCGCGAGCGTGGTGACGTCCTCGGTGAACGCCAGGCTCCGCGGGTTGCGCTCCTGCGCGGTGCGGCCCGACTTCTTCTCGTAGATGTAGTCGCCGAGGAACAGCACGAGGTCCGGGTCGTCGGCCACGATGCCCTTGTACGCGTGGTAGTAGCCCTCCTCCCAGTGCTGGCAGGAGCTGAAGCAGTACTTGAGCTGGTTGACCGCGGCCCCGGCGGCGGGCGCGGTGCGCGTCCGGCCGACCGGCGAGAGGTAGCCGGAGCTCTTGAACCGGTAGAAGTACTCGCGGGCCGGCTGCAGCCCGGTCGGTTCGATGTGGACGCTGTGCCCGGACGCGCGGACGGCGTCCACCGAGCCCCGCTGCACGATCGAGCTGAACGCCGCGTCGTTCGCGATCTCCCAGTCGACCGCGTAGGTGGCGTCCGGCATGCCGCCGAAGCCGTCCGGGTTGAGCGGCGCCGGCGCCAGCCGCGTCCACAGCACCACGCTGTCGGGCAGCGGGTCGCCGGAGGCGATGCCGAGCTGGAAGGGATCGTGGACGGCGGGGGCGGCGGCCGTGGTGCGGGCGTTCGCCCACGACGGGAGCGCCGCCGAAGCCGCGGTGGCGGTGACCGCGGCGAGCCCGCCGAGCAGCACCTTGCGCCGGTTGACCTGACCCATGGGAAAGCCCTTTCTCGTGGTGGACGCGGTCAGGCCGCGAAGTCGGTGATGCCGTCGCTGCAGGACTTGAGGTCGGGCTTCGCGGTCGTGTAGTTCGCGACGCAGACCTTGTAGAAGACCCAGCCCCCGTGCGGGACCGTGACGGCCTTGTCGACCTTCGTGCCCTCGCCGCCGGAGTTCCAGACGTAGAACGGCCCGGCGCCGCCCTTGAGCCAGTAGGCGACCACGGCGGAGTAGCCGTCGGCGTCGGTGTCGTAGACCAGGAAGTGCGAGTCGGACGAGCGGTACTGCGCCTCGCCCGCGCAGGCGTCGGCGCACTGGCCGCTGCCCGAGCCGACGCCGCAGTCGGGCGCGACCCGCGTGTCGGAGTTGGTGAAGACGTAGGTGTCCGAGATGTACCCGCCGAGCGCGGGGACGTAGTCCCACAACGTGCCGGTGCCGTACGGGCCGGTCACCGACGAGCCGTTGACCTGGCAGTCGATGGCGACGGTGGCGCCGTTGGCGACGGTCTTGACCGCCGTGGCGGCCGTGGTGGGTGCGCGGCGGACGTTGAGGGGGTCGCCCGCGGTCTTCACGGTCCCGCTCGCCGCCGCGGACGCCTCGACCGCGCCACCGGTCAGGAGCGCGCCGACCGCGGCCAGGGTCAGGCCGGTACCGGCGGTGCGCCGGAGGATCGATCGCTTCATGCCGGCAGCGTCGGCCTTCGCCGTACACGTTCCGTACAAAGGCCGCCCTGTGCGCTCGGACACTCCGAATGGATCTAGCCGGTGCGCCCGGACGGTCCTAGAGTCCGGGACATGGGGGAACTCATCGGGCAGGTTGAGACCACCTCGCTTACCATCCGCGTCCTCGGTCCGCTGGAGGTCACCGCCGCCGGGCGGGTGATCGCCCTCGGGGGCCCGAAGCCCCGGCTGCTGCTGGCCGCGCTGGCCCTGCAGCCGAACGTCGTCGTGTCGACCGACGTGCTGGTGGAAGTGCTGTGGCCGGACTCGGCGCCGCGATCGGCCGCGGCGAACATCCGCACGTACGTCCATTCCCTGCGAAGACGGTTCGCGGAGATCCACCCCGACCTGGGCGAGCGGATCAGCAGCCGGGCCTCCGGCTACCTGCTGACCGCGGCGCCGGAAGAACTGGACCACCTCGCGTTCGCCGCCCTGGCCGGCGAAGCGCAGGAAGCGCTCGACGGCGGCGAAGCCGAGAGCGCCCTCAAACTCCTCGACAAGGCCGACGCGCTGTGGCGCGGCGAAGTCCTCGAAGGCCTGCCGCACGACCACAGCTGGGGCGCGACCGTCGCCCGGCTCACCGAGCTGCGGCTGTCGGTGCAGGAACAGCGCCTGCGCGCGCGGATCGGCCTCGGCCGTTCCGGCGAGGCCATCGCCGAGCTGCGCGGCCTGGTCACCGAGCACCCCCTGCGGGAAGAACTCTGGGCGCAGCTGATCGTCGCGCTGCGCGCCGCGGGCCGGACCGGCGACGCGATCGAGGCGTACGAGTCGGCCGAGCGGGTCCTGCGCGAGGAGCTCGACGCCGAACCGGGCGCCCGGCTGCGCGAGCTGCGCGCGACCCTCGTCCCCGAAAGCGTGCTCTCCCCCGCGCGCCCCGCCGATGTCGCCCCGGTCTGCCAGCTGCCTCTGGACCTTCCGGACTTCACCGGCCGGGACGCGCTGATCCGCGACGTCGTCACCCTGCTGCGGGAGCGCGCGGATTCCGGCACGCCCGCCGTGGTCGTGCTGTCGGGCGCGCCCGGCGTCGGCAAGTCGGCGGTCGCCGTCCGGGTCGCGCACGCGATCCGCGACGAGTTCCCCGACGGCCAGCTGCACGTCGACCTGGCCGGCACGTCGTCGTCGCCGCGCGCGCCGATGAGCGTGCTCGCCGAACTGCTGCGCACGCTGGGCATCCCCGACGCCGGTCTGCCGCGCGAGCTGGCCGAGCGTTCGGCGCTGCTGCGGTCGCGGCTGGCCGGGCGGCGGATGTGCGTCGTGCTCGACGACGCGGGCAGCGAAGCCCAGGTCCGGCCGCTGCTGCCGGGGGCCGGGGTGTGCGCGGTGCTGGTGACCAGCCGGATCCGGCTGCCCGGGCTGGCCGGCGCGAAGCCGGTGGACGTCGACCTGCTGCCCGAGGCCGAGGCCGCGCGCCTGCTGGAGGGCATCGTCGGCGGCGAGCGGGTGGCTGCCGAGCCGGAGAGCGCCGCGGCGATCCTGCGCCAGTGCGGGCACCTGCCGCTGGCGATCCGGGTGGCGGGCGCGAAGCTGACGCACCGGCCGGGCTGGACGTTGCGGCTGCTGGCCGACCGGCTGGGCGACGAGCGCCGCCGCCTCGACGAGCTGCGCGTCGGCGACCTCGCCGTCCGCGCGAGCGTGACGTTGTCGTACGACCTGCTGCCGATGTCGGCGGCGACGGCCTTCCGCGGGCTCGGCCTGCTCGGGCCGGTCCAGTTCCCGGCGTGGACGGTCGCGGCCGTGCTGGGCCGCCGGGAGGCCGAGGACGTCCTCGACGTGCTAGTCGACGGCCACCTCGTCGAGCTGGTGGGCTCCGATTCGGCAGGACAGCCGCGGTACCGGCTGCACGACCTGCTGCGCGTGTATGCGGTGGAGCTGGCCGAGCGGAGCGACGCGGCCAAGACCCGCGCCGGCCTGCGGCGGGCGTTGGAGGGCTACCTGGGGCTCGCACTCGAGGCGGCGCGCCGGATGCCGCTGCACTTCTTCGGCGCGTACTGCGACGACGAGCTACCGCGCCCGGCGGTGCCTTCCGACGTCCTGCCCGAGGACCCGGCGGCGTGGTTCGCGGCCGAGCGCCACACGACGGTGGCGGCGGTCTCGTTGGCTGCCCAGCACGGATTCGACGACTTGGCGTGGCAGCTGGCTTCGGCGTTGACGCCGTACTTCGACCTCCGCGGCCCCCAGGACGACTGGCACAGCACCCATTTGGTGGCGCTGGCGGCGGCCCGAAGGACGGGCTCGGCCCGCGCCGAGGCGATCGTCCAGCGCAACCTCGGGCAGTACCTGCTGTACCAGGACGAGTACGCCGAGGCTCGGGTGGCGTTCGAGGAGTCGAAGAAGCTGTTCGACGCGGTCGGCGACGCACAAGGGGTGGCTGTCGCACTGACGGGGCTGTCGACGATCCTGCGCATCGAGGGCGACGACGACCTGGCCCTCGACCACTGCCACGAGGCACTGGAGCTGTTCGCGGAGGCCGACGACCCGAACGGAGAGGCGGTGGCCCGCCTGGGAGCGGGAGCGGTGTGGATGTCCCGAGGCTGTTACGCGGCGGCAAGGCGCTGGATAACGGACGCGCTGGAGCTGTCGGCCTCGATCGGCGACCGCCACCGAGAGGCCCACGCCCTCAAGCGCTTGGGCTTGCTGTTCCAGCACCAGGGCAACCTGGCGGCGGCCCGCGAGCACGTGGACCGGGCAATAGCAATCTTCACCGACCTCGGCGACGACCACTGCGTGGGGTACGCAAACCAGAACCTGGGCGAGTTGTGCTTGCACAGCGGAGATTTCGCCCACGCCCAGCTGCTACTGGTGAACTCCCTGGCGGTCCACAGGCGCAATGGGGACCGCCGCTCGGAGGCGGAGGTGTCGCAGCTGCTCGGGGAGCTGCACCGGGCATTGTCGCAGCCGGAGCGCTCGCGGGACTATTCGGAGAGGGCGCTGGCCATCTGGCGCGAGCTGTCAACGCGCCCGAAGGAGCCGACGGTCGTGGTGGCCGAGGAGCGCCCGCACATCGCTTCAGCCTGAGTTCGGCGCGGCAGCCCGCGCACAACGACCGCCCCCGGCCACACCTCCGGCCACACCCCCCCTGCCGAACCGATACGCAGCCGCCCTCAGCGGCCGACAGGCTGTGTCAAGGCGGGAAAGATGCCTTGAC
>NZ_JBSGJD010000230.1:0-15702 GCF_053605405.1 Amycolatopsis sp. NPDC003861 | reverse complement strand
GAACCGGTCCCCCGGCTGGTACTGCAGCCAGTTCATCGCGCCGGGGCCGACCGAGTCGTCGCCGCAGCCGCCGGGCGGGCACGGGCCGAGCTCGGAGGCGCTCGGCGTCGCCGTGCGGCTGCTGGCCGGGCGCCTTTCGGCCCGGGCCCTCGCGGTGGACGCGCAGGCGGCCGGCCGGGCGATCAGCGCCCTGGTCGCCTCCGCGGCCGCCTATTCCGACCTCGGCCGCGCCCCGGACCGCGAGGTCGACGTCGTCGAAGGGCTCGAAGCGACGCTGCGGGTGCTGGCCCCGACGCTGGCGGGCCTCGACGTCGTCCGCGACTACGCACCCCTGCCGCGGGTGACGGCGCACCTGGGCGAGCTCAACCAGGTCTGGACGCACCTGGTCCGCAACGCGGCGGAGGCGATGGGCGGCCGCGGCGAGCTGCGGCTGGTGACCCGTCAGGAGGGCCCCTGCGCGGTCGTCGAGGTCCGCGACAGCGGCCCGGGCATCCCGGCGGACCTGCTGCCGAGGCTGTTCCAGCCGTTCTTCACGACGAAGGACATCGGCCACGGCACCGGCCTCGGCCTGCACCTGTGCCACGAGATCGTGGCGATCCGGCACAACGGGTCGATCGAGGCGGTGTCGGTGCCGGGGGACACCCGGTTCGTGGTGCGGCTGCCGGTGTCCGCCCGGCGCGGGGCGGTCAGTCCTTGACCGCCCCGGCCGCCAGTCCGGTCCGCCAGAAGCGTTGCAGCGCCAGGAAAGCCAGGATCAGCGGGATGATCGACAGCAGCGAGCCGGTGACCACGATCGCCTTCAGGTCCGGATCCCGGGTGATCTGGGTGTTCAGCGTGTACAGCCCGAGCGTGACCGGGTAGAGCCGGTCGCTGGTCAGCATCACCAGGGGGAGCAGGAAGTTGTTCCAGATCGCGACGAACTGGAACAGGAAGATGGTGATCAGCGCCGGGGCCATCAGGCGCAGGCTCACGGTGTAGAACATGCGCACGTCGCCCGCGCCGTCGATGCGGCCGGCTTCGAGGATCTCGTCCGGGACCGACGCCGCCGCGTAGACGCGGGCCAGGTACACCCCGAACGGGCTGATCATGCTCGGCAGCAGCACCGACCAGACCGTGTTCGTCATCCCGGCGCCGGCCAGCATCAGGAACAGCGGCACCGCCAGCGCGGTCGGCGGGACCAGGACACCGGCGAGGATCGTGGAAAACGTCAGCGAGCGCCCGCGGAAGGTGAACTTGGCGAGGGCGTAGCCGGCCATCGCCGACAGCAGCGTGGCCGCCGCCGCCCCCACCACGGAGTAAAGCGCGCTGTTGGCCAGCCACCGCAGGTAGAGGCCGTCGCCGAAGGTGACGGTGTCGCGCAGGTTCTCGCCGAGGTGGTTGCCGGAGAACCAGAGGCCGAACGTCGTCGACAGGTCCGAGGCGGACTTCGTCGCCGAGATCGCCAGCCACACCACCGGCAGCAGGAAGTAGACCGCGGCGACGAACATCGCCGTGGTCACCACGGTGGAAGAACGGATGGTCACAGGGCGGCCCTCGCGCGGGTGATCCAGAAGAACAGCCACGACAGGACCGCGATCAGCAGCGTGACGAGCACGCTCATCGCGGCGCCGAGGCCGTAGTTCTGGGCGGAAATCTGGGCGTAGGCGGCCATCGACGGCGTGTAGGACGACGAGACCGCGCTGGAAACCCCGGCCATCACCTGGGGTTCGGTGAACAGCTGGAACGTGCCGATGATGGAGAACACCCCGGTCAGCACCAGTGACGGCGCGATGATCGGCACCTTGATCCGCCAGGCGATCGTCCAGCCGGACGCGCCGTCGAGCCGGGCCGCTTCGTAGAGCTGGGGCGGGATCGCCTGCAGCGACGAGTAGAGGATCAGCATGTTGTACCCGGTGAACGTCCAGGTGACGATGTTCGCGATCGAGTACAGGATCACGTTGCCGGACAACAGGTCCGGGTGGATCCCGAGCGGGTCGAGCAGCTGGTTGACCGGCGAGAGGTTGGGGGCGTAGAAGAAGCCCCACATGACCGCGGCGATCACGCCGGGCACCGCGTACGGCAGGAAGAACGCGAGCCGGAAGAACCGCCGCAGCCGCACCACCGCCGAGTCCAGGGCGAGCGCCAGGACCAGGGCGAGGCCGAGCATGACCGGGATCTGGACCACCCCGAACAGCATGACCCGCCCAACCGAGCCGGTGAACCCGGTGTCGCCGAGGGCGGCGGTGTAATTGCCCAGGCCGGCGAACACCTCGACGGGACGGCCGTAGGTCGACGTCCGGGTGACGGCGGTGAAGCTCTTCACCAGGGCCACCACGATCGGGGCCACGTAGAACACCGCGAACCCGATCAGGAACGGGGCGAGCAGCAGCCACGCGGCGCGGGTGCTGCCGTTCGCCCGTCGCCGGCGCACCACACTGGGGCGGGGCGCCGCGCCGGCGACGGTCTGGGACGCTGCGACAACCATCGTCGTCCTTACTTCGCCACGGGGATGGACTGGCGTTGCAGGTCGGTGATCGTCGCGGCGCCGGCCTCGGTGAGGGCCTTGCCGAGCGTGCCGTTGCCGGCGAGCGCGGCGCCGAACCCGTCACGGACGTGGGCGTAGGTCTGCTCCATCGACGGTCCCCAGGTGAAGTCCTGGCTGACGCCCTTGCCCGCCTCGCGGAAGACCGCGTCGACGTCCTGGCCGCCGAAGAACTGCGTGTTCTCGGGCGAGGCCTTCGCGCCGGCCTGGGCGTCGGTGGTCGCCGGGTAGATCCCGCCCTGGGCGGTCAGGATGGCCAGGGCCTGCGGGTCGCTGTTGAGCCACAGGGCGAACTGCGCGGCTTCGGCCGGGTGCTTGGTCCCGGCGAAGACCGCGGTGGTCGAGCCACCCCAGTTGCCGGAGCGCTGCTCACCCTTGGTCCACTGCGGCAGCGGCGCCACGGCCCACTTCCCGGCGGTCGAGGGCGCGGCCTTGGCGATCGTGCCGACCCCCCAGACGGCCCCGGTCCAGGTGGCGATCTGCCCGGAGTCGAGCGCCTTGTTCCAGGATTCGGAGAAGCCTTGGTAGTTCGAGACGAGGCCCTGGGAAAGCAGGTTCTGCCAGTAGTCGGCGACCTTGGTGGACGCGGGATCGGTCAGGTTCACCTTCCACTGCTGACCGTCCTGGGTGAACCAGTGCCCGCCGGCCTGCCAGACGAGCCCGGCGAACCAGTTGACGTCCTTCTGCGGGAAGTGCGTGATCGTGAGGTTCGGGTCGGCGGCGTGCAGGGTCTTCGCGGCCTGGGCGTACTCGTCCCAGGTGGTCGGCACCGGCACGTGGTACTTTTCGAAGAGGTCCTTGCGGTAGAACAGGCCCATCGGGCCGGTGTCCTGCGGGATGGCGAAGACGCCGTCGCCGCCGACCGAGGCCTGCGCCCAGGTCCAGTCGACGAACTTCGACTTGGCGTCCGCGACGCCGGGGCAGGCGGAGATGTCCCGAAGGCCCTGCTGGACGCGGAAGCCGGGCAGCGAGTCGAACTCGACCTGCCCGAGGTCCGGCGCCTGGTTCGCCTTGAGCGCGGTGAACATCTTGTTGTAGGTGCCCTGGTTCCCCTGGGGCGTCTGCTCGACGGTGACGTGGATGTCGGGATGCCCCTGGTTCCACAGGGCGACGGCCTGGTCGATGCCGGGCAGCCAGGACCAGAACGAGAGCTCGACCTTGCCCCCGGAGGCAGCACAGGCGGCGGCACCGGCCGGAGCGGCGGACTCGCCACTCCCACAGCCGGCGGCGACGAGCGCAAGCACGGCAATAGCGGCGGCGCCCAGCCGGTGAAGCCGTTTCGTCGGGGGAGAAGTACGCACCATTGCGTTCGGTCCTTTCGGAGTGGCGGCGGCTTCGGCCGAGGCCCGGCGTAGGGGGACCGGGCCGCGGGGACGGATGGGTTTGGCGGCGGAGTTTGCGGCCGGGGGTTAGAGGTCCACTGTGGATCGGGGTGCGGGGGCGGGCGGTGGCTCGGGCGGGCTCTCGGGTCGCTGCTCGCCGCGCCGGTCGAGGTGCGCGCTGGCGGGCGGGGCTTCGTGCGGCAGCCCGCCGCCGAGGGGCGCCCGGGCGGGCAGGTCGCCGCCGTAGTGCCGGTCGAGGCGAGCAGGCAAGACCTCAGACAGCCGCCCACCCCACCAAGCAACCCGCATCCGGCGCGAGCAACCGCTCACCCACCAACCCACCCCGGAACCGGCGGAGCGGCGCGCACACCGGCGTGACCTGCGAAGCCGGCCCGACCCGGCCGTCCTCGGCGAGCTCGCGCCCATGCCGCCACCTCCTCCCACCACTCGCTCGGGAACGTTCCCGGGAATGTTCCCGGCCGTTGCACCCGGGGAGTATGCGCACCCGGGTGCGACCTCGTCAAGGGCGGCTTCCGCCCGGTTCGGCTCAGGCGGTCGCGCGGGTGATCAACGAAACCGGCAGGGAGATCCGGTCGGCGGTGTCCGCCAGCAGCGCCCGGACCAGGGCCTGGCCGTGGTCGTACTTGTCGATCCGGACCGTGCTCAGCGGCGGGTTCAGGTACGCCGACATCTCCAGGTCGTCGAAACCGACCACCGCGCAGTCCCGCGGCACCGCCCCGCCGCGCGCGAGCACCGCCTGGACCGCCCCGATGCCCATCAGGTCGTTGAACGCGAAGATCCCGTTGACCTCGGGCCACGCCGAGAGCAGCTCGCGGGCCGCTTCCGTGCCGCCCGGGATGGTCGGCGGTCCCTGGACGATCCGCGCCGAGACGTCGCCGAATCCCAGCGCCGCGCACGCCGTCACGAAAGCCAGCCGCCGCTCGTCGACCGCGACGCCGACCGAACTGTCCAGCATGCCCAGGCACGCGTCCGGCCGGCGCGCGAGCAGCTCCACGGCCGCCGCGGTTCCGGTCGCGAAGTCGTTGCTCACCGACGCCGCCGCCTCCGACGGCAGCTCGCGGTCGGCGACCACCAGCGGCACCGAGCGCGCGTAGTCGGCGAGGACGTCGTCGGGCATGCCGTAGAAGAACCCGACGACTCCGCGCGCGGACCGGGCCAGCGCGTCCTCGATGGCGTCGCGTTCCCGGCCCGGGTCGGCGTCGGTGTTGTACAGCACGACGCTGCACCCGGCCGCCTCCGCCGCGTCGTACACCCCGCGCGCCACCGCCGGGTAGAACGGGTTCGCGATGTCGGAGACGATCAGCGCGATGACGTCCGACCGCTGGGTGCGCATGCCCTTCGCCAGCGCGCTCGGCCGGTAGCCCAGCCGGGCCGCCGCCGCCAGCACGCGCTCGCGGGTGTCCGGGGCGATCTCCGGCAGGTCGCGCAGCGCCCGCGAAACCGTCTGCCGCCCGACGCCGGCCTCCCGGGCCACGTCCTCGATCGTCACGCGCTTGACGCGTGGCAGCCGCCCGCGTTCGGTCACGCCGTCACCTCCCTCCGCGTAAGACGCCGAGCCTAAGGGGTCAGGGCGCGGCGCCACTGGCCGGTGACGCTCCGGCGCAGCGCCTCGGTGTCGACGCTGCCCGGATCGAGCAGCCGCTGCAACGCGATCCCGCGCAGCTGCCCGACGACGGCGGTCGCCACCTCGTCGGCGCCGGCGCCCGCGCCGATGCTGCCGTCCGCGAGGCCGGCTTCGACGTCTTCGCGCAGGTCGGCGCGGAAGGCGGCGTCTCGTTCGCGGAAGATCGGGGCCAGCTCCGGCTGGGTGGCGGCTTCCGCCCACAGCAGCAGGAAAGCCTGGTGGAACACGCCGATCCGGCCGAGCTCGCCGAGGTAGCCGTCGATCAGCCGCAGCAGGCGGCCGAGGCCGGGCGGGACGTCCTCCAGCCCCGGCACGAACCCGGCCTGCGTGGCCCGCGCCAGCCGTTCGACCAGCGCCTGCTTCCCGCCGAAGTGGTGGGTGACGATCCCGCGGCTGTACCCGGCCCGTTCCCCGACGCGGGCGAGCGTCAGCGACCGCACGCCCTGCTCGACGACGAGTTCGGCGGCGGCGGTCAGCAACGCGGCTTCGGCCTGGTCACGGCGTTCCTGCTGGGTCCGGCGCATGATCGGAGTCTAGCAAAGTAACTTGCGTGTTGACCAACAAGTATGTGTAGAGTGCCGGACCAGGAGGTCCTGATGATCGAAATCGACGAACGTGCCCTCGACGCCCTGCTCGCCGACGACCCCGGCGGCCCGGTCGTGATGCTGAACCTGCTGCGGTTCCGCCCGGACGGCGGCCGCGAAAGCTACCAGCGCTACGCCGAAGCCCTCCGCCGCGAACTCAACGCCCGTTACGGCCTGCAAGTGGTGTACCTCGGTACCGGCGGCCCGGCGCTGGTCGCCGAGGACGGGCAGGCGTGGGACATGGTGGTGCTCGTCCGCTACCCGGACCGGCAGACCTTCGCGGCCATGGTCCGCGACCCCGAGTACCAGGCGATCACCCACCTGCGCACCGAGGCGCTCGTGGAATCGGTCCTGCAGCCGACGACGCCGGCGGCCTGACGCCTGCGGTGTTCGTCCACGGCAACCCCGAGACGGCGGCGGTCCGGGACCCGCGGCCGGCGGCCGCGTCGCGGCGGGGCGGGACGAAGTGATGGGCCGTGGCCTGAAGTTCAGCGGGCGGTGCAGGCCAATCCGGCCAGGGGCTGGGCCGTGCCGGTCACGACCGCGCCCCACGTCGTCGTCGCGCCGGGGGCCAGCGTCCCGTTGTAGGTCTGGTTGGCCGCCCGCACCTGCTGGCCGGTTTGCGTCGGCACGGCGTTCCACGAATTGGTCACCTGCTGGCTCCCCGCGAACGAGAACGCCGTCGTCCACCCGGCCAGCGCGGCCGAGCCGGTGTTCTTCACGGTGAACTCCAGCTGGTGCCCGCCGTTCCACGAGGACGTGACCGCCGAGGTCGCGGTGCACGACGCCCCGGCCGGGGTGGTGGACGTCGTCGGCGTGGTCGGGGTGGTCGGGGTGGTCGGCGTCGTGGTGGGGGTGCTGGTCCCGGTCGTGTAGCTGATGCCGGTGTAGGCCGCCGCGCAGCCGGAAAGGCACTGGTCCGGCAGTGTGAAGCGGTAGACGCGGCCGTCGTTGACGAGCGCGTCGCTCGCGTCCCGGACGCGGATCGCGTACGCGGTGCCGGCCGTGGCGGTCGGGCCGATGAGGAAGGCCTGCCCGAGGTCGCTGTCCGGTTGCGCCTGCTGCCAGGTGCCGTCCGCGCCGAGGAACTCCACGCCGTGGACGCCGTTGGGCAGGTGCGACACCGCGATGGCCGTCCAATACCGTTGCGCCCCTTGGAGGAAGCCGAGTTTCAGGTCGCCGGTGTAGTTCGGGGCGGGCACGTAGGACCAGGAGACCCGGCGGTTGTTCCAGTGCCCCGGGTTCAGGTCGCCGACCGGCGCGCCGTTCTTCACGAATCGGTTGAGCGACGCGGTCGAGAGGTCGAGGTGCCCGGGATCGTCGCGGCACCAGGCGTTCGAGTCGCCGCAGCTGTCGGCCACGACCATGGTCAGCTGGGCGCCGGCGTACCCGTCGGTCACCCAGGACCCGTTGCGGCAGAACGGCTGTCCGGGCGCGCCGTCGTTGACGCCGGTGCAGTATTCGCCGATGGTGACCTGCACGAACCGCCCGCAGTTGCGGCCGTTGTCCCACAGCCCGATCTTCGCGGCCTGGGAAGGCGGGATCGGCCGGGGGTAGAAGCTGTAGTCGCCGGGGGTGTTGTAGACGTTGAGGGCGACGAAATCCGGCGAATCGAGCACGTCCTGCGGCAGGCCGCAACCGCCGTAGGGGGCGCCGAGCGCGTCGAAGTGGATCGCGTTGCCGGTCGTGGGCGCGACCGGCGCGGCGCCCGAATTCCACGGCCACAGCACGGAAACACCCACGACGAGCACGGCGATCGCGGCGAGCACGCCCGGCCGGCGGGAGACGGACCCCATGGATTCTCCTTCCGCCGTTCGGTACCGCGGCAGGCGGAAGCGGCCCCGGCGGCGTCGTCTGGAAGCGCTCCCAGAGTCCCCCGCGCACCGGTCGTTTGTCAATCGCTTCTCACGCCGAGCCGCGCGCCACCACGGTCAGGCGCTCGAGGGCCAGCCGGCCCGAGGTCAGCCGGAGCCCGATCGCGGGCGACCAGCCGGGAGCGACGACCGGACCCGCCGGGATCGTTCGCAGCAGCTGCCACCGGCCCTGGTGGCCCAGCCAGCTCGTCAGCCCGCCGCGGTGGTCGGACACGACCGCGAACCGGTCGCCCGGCGACCACTCGACCGCGGCGCAGCACCCGCCGGTCACGTCGTCGCCGTAGTCGCGCCCGTCGGCCCGCACGTCCGCGCCGGACGTGCCGAAGTGGTGGTTGTACCAGGCCAAGGCCAGCTCGTCCGGCCCGGCGGCGCGGCCGAGGAGCACGCTGTCCTCCGGAGCGCTCCCGGCGAAGGAACGCGGTTCCAGGAGCACCGCGAAGTCGCCGGCCGGGGCGGCCACCGGCGCCACGAGCACGGCGGCCGACTGCCGGCTCGCCGTCGCGATCAGGGCGCCGTCCGCCTGGCTCAGCGAGGGCACCGGCTCCCCGAACCGCGCGCCGATCCGGTAGTCGTTCAACCGGTCTCCGGTGAAGTCGTCGTCCCACACCGGTGTGGCGAAGTCGGCCGGGTCGAACACGACCTCCGCCCGCACGGCGTCCGCGGTGCTGCGGGCCGGGACGCCGTGGTCGAGCGGGGCGACCAGCAGCCGCACCGGCGCCCGGGTGCCGACCGGCGCGTCGGCGGGTGCCGTCACCCGCCACTGCAGCGGGACGGTCCGGCCCGGCGTGAGCCGGAGGTCGCCGGCCGGCCCGATCGGCTGGGCCGTCCAGCCGCGCGGCACCGTGAGCGCCGGTCGCACGGTCATCGGCTGCGCACTGCGGACCGAACCGGTGATTTCGGCCGTCTGCCCGGGTCGCAGCCGCGGCGGTTCGTCCGGCAGCCGGACGCCGAGCCGCTCGTCTTCGGCGCGCCAGGACTGCACCGCCGTGATGCCGACCGCGCCTCCGTCCACTCTGGACGCCACGACCCGGAGCCCGTCGGTGCGGACCGGCGGCTGGACGACGACGCGGTTCGGCCGGCCTCGCACCGGCGTCGCGGGATCCCGGTGCTGCGCGGGGAGGTCGGCCCACGACCCGTCGGCGGTGCGGTACTGGAGCGCGAAGGTGTCCGGCGTGCGGACACCGCCGCCGTCGTCGTAGAAGGAGATCCGGACGTCGGAGACGTCGGTGGCCGCGCCGAGGTCGACGGCCAGCCAGTCCTGGCGGTTCGGGCTGCCGTAGCTCGTCCAGCGCGTCGACGGGACGTCGAGGTCGAAGTCCTGGCCGTCGATCGCGTTCGCCGCGCTGTCGGCGGGCCAGGTGTAGGACGCCGACGCCGCCGGGTAACCGGTGCGATCGATGTTCGCCAGGTCGTCGACGAGGTGGTCGGCCACGGCCGCCTTCCCGGGCCGCACCGGCACGTCGACCGCGGTCAGCCCGGCCTGGCGGTGCACGAGCTTGCCGTCCAGCCAGACGCTCAGCCCGGCGCCCTGCCGGTAGACCTGGCCGTCCCGGTCCCAGGCCACGGTCAGGCTGCGCCCGTGATAGGGCACGTTCTCCACCGCGAAGTGGTCCCAAGTGGACGGAACGAGCGGCGCGAGCCGCACGTGGTCACCTTGCTGCGGCCGGATGCCGAGCAGCCCGGACAGCACCAGGTCGTCGAACGTCGAGTGGTTGTAGTCCTCGCTGTGCCCGCGGGAGTCGTACAGCCAGCGGTCCTCGTCGGGGTGGTGCGCTTCGGCGACGTAGGGCACGCCGTTCTTGCGCTGGGTGAGGGCGTACCCGCGCAGCAGGGCGTAGTAGTCCTGAGTGGACACATACGGCTGCGGGGGATAGTCGGTGAGCAGGTTCGCCAGCCCGGTCAGCGTCTGGCTGGTGGCGTAGGGCCAGCTCGGCCCCGACCAGCGGCAGCACCCGGCGAGGGCGTCGTGCATGAACCACGGGCTGCGCCGCTCGACCGTGGTGGGCCCGAAGGGGGCCGCGAACCCGGCCGGATCGGTCAGCTGCGCCCACGCGGCGGCGGCGCCGGCCGGTGCCATGTGGAAGTACCACGGCACGAACCCGATCTCTTCCCGGTCGGCGATCTTGGTGCGGGCCGGGTTGCCGTCCCGCATCACGTGCTTGTAGAACTGTGCGCCGCCGTCCCACAGGACGCGGTCCTGGTTCGCCTGCAGGGAGCGGGCGTCCCGGTCGTAGCGGTCGGCGAGCTGCCGGTCGCCGGGTGCGCCGCGCCGGCGCAGCAGTTCGGCGATGGCGCGCGCGTCGCCGTACTGGTAGGCGTTGAGCGTCGGGCGGAAGCCGGCGCCGCCGTGGTAGGGATCCGGGCTCTGGTAGGAACTCGCGGTGTACTCCATGGCGTCCCACACCGGAACCTGCCAGTAGAGGCCGAGCTGCGGGTCGAACTGCGGCGCCCAGGCGGCCCACTGCCGTTGCAGTTCGGGGAGCCGGTCGACGGCGAAGTCCCACCGGCCGTCGACGGCCGCCCGCGCGAGCACGGCGTCGGCCGCCCAGAAGGAGTATTCGTGGGCCCAGTCGGTGGTGTTCTCGTTGAGGCCGTCGGTCGCCGGCTTCGGGCCCGCGCCGCTGCCGCGCAGCCAGTAGTCGACGTAGTCGTCGAGGTAGCGGGGGTCCCGCAACCACCGTCCCTCGTAGAGGTGGTGCCCGGCGGCGGCGTCGATCCCGCCGCCGGGGGCGGAGTAGCCGACCGGGCCGAGGAATTCGGAGACGATCCAGCCGTCGTCGGGCCCGGTGTACTTGAGGGCCTCCTTGAACGTCCGCCACCGGTAGTAGTACGTGTCCTCGATCGCCTTGTCGGGCAGGTCGACGAACGGGATGTTGGCCTCGTACCACGCGGGGTCGCCCAGGCCGGCGAGCTTCGCCGCGTGGTCGAGGAGATGCGTCCCGGGGCCGACGGCCGGGTACGCCGGCGGCGGGCCGGCGGGGGCGGCCGCCGCGGGGAGCGTGGTGGCCGACAGGGTGACGAGCGTGGTGGTCAAGACCGTGAACAGACGGCGAACCGAGCGCATGCCGACGCTCCTCGTGCTCTTCGGGGACCGGGCAGGGGAACGGTAGCCGGTGGGATACAACGTTGTAAATACGTATTTACAACGTTGTATCCAAGGGTTCGCCCGGTGCTGCACCACCTCGCGCGCGCAACCGGTGTCCCGCCGGCCGGAGCGTCACACCCGGCGGGACCTGCTCTGCACGGATCAACGGCCCCGCCGGCCGGAGCGGCTCAGGCGTGCCAGGCGGGATCGCGGCCGAGGAAACCCATCAGCTGGTCCTGCGCCGAAGCGCTGTCGGCCACGGGCACCGCCGGGCCGAACTGGCCGCTGTCGCGCAGTACCTGCTCCATCGGCCGCATCGCCGCCAGCGCTTCCGCGCAGCGCTGTTCGCCGAGGTCGGGCTCACGGCCGAGAGCCTTGGCGAGATCCCAGGAATGCAGCCAGATGTCGCCGGTGTAGAACTGGTCGATCGCCTCGTCCACCGGCCGGTCGCCGGTGTGCGGGTTGCTGAGCACCCGCCCGGCGGGGGCGTCGAGGATGGCCTGGATGTCGGCGACGTGCTGCTTCCACGCCCCGGCCGGGTCGGGGTCGACCGCCAGCGCGGGCAGTTCGATGCCCGCGCCGCGGAGGAAGTCGCGCGGCCACTCGACCAGGTGCCGGACGACGTCGAGCGCGGTCCACCCCGCTACCGGCGCCGGGCGCGCCCAGTCGCCGGCCGAAGCCGACTCGACCAGCTCGGTGAACCGGGCGGCTTCGGAGGCGTGCTGCCGGGCCCGGGTCATCGCGCGAGCAATGCGTCGAGCTTGGCGTAGCCCTCGGTGACCCCGACGTCCATGCCGCTGGCCAGCATGCCGTCGCGGGTGGCGAAGTCCGGCACCACGCTGAGCACCCGCAGCCGGGTGCGGCCGCCGTCGATCTCCTCCAGGGTCAGCGTTTCCAGCGCGACGCCGTCGGGCTCGCCGTCGTAGGTGAACGTCCACACGATCCGCTCGTTCGGCCGCACTTCGTGGAAGCTGCCGTGGAACGCGGCGATCTCCTCGCCGTCGCGGTCGTTGGCGAAGGCCCATTCGCCACCCGTGCGCGCCTCCCACCGCGTGATCCGCGTGGTGACCGAGTGCGGCCCGACCCACTGCGCGTACAGCTCGGGGTCGACGTGGGCGCGGAACACCTGCTCGGGGGCGGCGTCGAAGTCCCGGACGAGCTGGATCGTCGGGACCTTTTCGTCGGCCAGGATCTCGGTTTCGTGCTTCGTCATGGTCATGACGCGTCCTTACGGGGTCGGGTTTCGTTGTCGCTCATGCGGCCCAGCAGCGTTTCGAGGCGCCGGTAGCGCTCCTCGGCCTGCCGCCGGTACCGCTCGATCCACTTGGTCATCAGGTCGAACACCTCGGCGTCCAGGTGGACCGGACGGCGCTGGGCATCCTTGCTGCGCGTCACCAGCCCGGCCTCTTCCAGCACCTTCACGTGCTTGGAGACCGCCTGGAGGCTCATGTCGTACGGCTCGGCCAGCTCGCCCACGGTCGCGTCCGCGGCGGCCAGCCGGGCCACCAGGTCGCGCCGCGTCGGGTCGGCCAGGGCCGCGAACACGCGGTTGAGCCGCTCGCTGTCTTCGTGCACCGGTTCTTCCTCAACTCTTAGGTTGAATATGACCGTAGAGTGCGGCCCGGGATGTTGTCAACCTCAAGGTTGAGAAGGGGCGGGGTCCCGCGTTTGGGACCCCGCCCGGGTGATCAGAAGTGGTCGGGCGTGTCGATCCGGCTCCGGACCAGGGCGCCGGACGCGGTCAGCCGGCCGGTGCCGTAGTCGCTGCCGGCGCAGGTGCCCGGCTGCAGTGCGGCGCTGCTTTCGTCCGCGTCGGAGTACGTCCAGTTCGCGTAGCTGATCTGCAGCTGGTCCAGTAGGTCCAGCCAGGCGGTGGTGCTGGCCTGGTCGAGCGTGCCACCACCGGTGGCGGTCACCGTGCCGAACTCCGTGACGAACAGCGGCAGCCTCGCGGCGGCCCGGCTCACCGTGGAGCGGTAGTTGTCCTTGTGGCTGGCGGCGTAGAAGTGGAACGTGTACATGATGTTCGTGGCGTTGACGGGGTTGCTGATGATCTCGGATTCGCTGGAGCCGTCGGAGACGCCGAGGGACGACCACCCGCGGGTGCCGACGATCACGACGGCGTCCGGGTCGGCGGCGCGGATCACCGGGATGACCTGCTCGGCGTAGTTCTTGATGCCGGCCCAGCTCACGCCGTTGGGTTCGTTGGCGATCTCGTAGATCACGTTCTTCCGGCTCGCGTTCCGGGCGGCGACCGCGGCGAAGAAGGTCTTGGCGCGGTCGAGGTTGTAGTTCGGGTCGCCCGGGGTGAGGGTGTGGAAGTCGACGATCGCGTACATGCCGCGTTCTTCGGCCTCGCCGACGAGGCTGTTGACCCGGTCGGTGAACCAGGCCGGGTTGGTCTCGTAACCCTTTTCCTGCACGTACATGGCGATGCGGAGCAGATCGGCGTGCCAGTCGTCGGCGAGGGCGTCCAGGGACGCGTCGTTGTAGCAGGAGTCGAACCACTGGAGGCCGTGCGTGCTCATGCCGCGCAGCTGGATCGCCCGGTTCGCTTCGTTGCACAGGTGGACGCCGCAGACGTGCAGCTGCCCGTTCGCGGCGAGCGGCGTGCCGCCGGGGGAGGGTGTGGTGGTGGTCGTGGGTGTGGTCGGTGTCGTGGTGGTCGTGGTCGATCCGGTGCAGGTGACGTCGTTGAGGGTGAAGGAAGCCGGAATCGGGTTGGCCCCGGTCGTGGTACCGGTGAAGCCGAGGTCGGCGACGGCGCCCGTCGCGAGGGTCCGGTTCCAGTCGGGACTGGCGGCGGTCGCGGTCGAGCCGGACTGCGACCAGGTGGCGTTCCACCCCTGGGCCACCTTCTGGCCGGCATCGGGGAAGGTGAACTTGAGCGACCAGCCGGTGAGCGTGTCACCCAGGTTGGTGACCTTGACGCCGGCCTGGAACCCGCCCTGCCACTGGTTGGTGACGGTGTAGTCGACCCGGCACCCTTGAGAGGCGGCCGAGGCCTGCGGGATGGCCAGCACGGCGGTGCAGCCGAGAACCGTCGCGCCGGCGGCCGCCAGCGCAGCGATGGAGCGCTTCATTGAACTCCTCAGATCCGTGTTCGAGTGTTTCAACAGGCTGGGAGCGCTCCCAGAGAGGAGAACATCCGGCGAGGGGCGGCGTCAAGGGTTCCGGCCCCGCGGGGGTGACCGGAAGCTTTCTGGCTGGCGAATTCGGCCGGGCCACGATTGCGGAGTCCGGTGCGGGCGGTCGAGGTGCTCACGCGAAGGGAGTCGCGTCGTGGGGGGCTCGGTCTTCGGGGGAGTCGGTGGGTGAATCCGGCGCTGCGGCATGTTTCGGTCTGGCCACGGCGCCACCCGCTGCGGGTGCTCAGCTCTCGGTTTCCCCTTGAAGGGCCCGGTTGAGCCGGCGGGCTTCGTGCAGTTCGTCTTCCAGGATGACGATCCGGCAGGCAGCATCGACGGCGGTGCCCTGGTCGACGAGCTCCCGCGCCCGCGCGGCGAGCCGGAGCTGGTGTCGCGAGTAGCGCCGGTGCCCGCCGGCGGATCGCTGCGGCGTGATCAAGCCGGCCTCGCCGAGGCTGCGGAGGAAGTTCTGGGTGGTGCCGAGGATGTCCGCGGCTCGGCCCATGGTGTAGCCGGGGTAGTGCTCATCGTCGAGATTTCCGGGTCTTTCCCCGTCGGGGCCCATGTCACCTCCGCATCAGAAGGACCCCGGACGCCATCGTGGGCGTCCGGGGTCCTCGAAAGGTTGGGTTTCACCATTACCGGCCGGCGGCCTGACCGCCGGCTTCCCGCGCGAGGCGCGGGGATCGCTCATCCGTGACCGAGCACCACCTCCGAACTCGATGGGCTTGCGGAACCCGCGCGGCGCTACTGGGCCGCTGCGGGCGATCCCATGATGGTCCCGTTCCCTTCCTTTCGTTGTCTCTTCCGGTACGTGGAGAACTTTACCGGTGGGTGCGGGTGAATGTCTACTGTCGTGGGGGTAGATTTTCGGTGGCGGGTGGCGGGGGGATTGCGTCTCGGTCGCGGGCTTCTGGGTGGTGCGCGCGGGCTGATGCTTTGTCGGGGCAGGCGTGGGTCGGCTGTGGAGTCCTGCCGCGCCGTGCCTGACCGGCTTGACTCGCTGCTCGTCCGCCCCGCCAAGCCGACCCGCCCGGCCGCCGATCCGGCCGGCCAAGCTGACCTGCCCGGCCAAGCTGACCCGGCCGGCTCGCCCGGCCCTGCGGGCCTGCTCGGCTCTTCAGGAGGGGCCGGCCGCGAACGGCCGGGATCCGCGCGGGCCGGTGTGCCCGGCTGGCTGGGCAGGTCCGGATCGAACGCCTCGTCCGGCGAGCTCAACCCGCCCCGGCGCGGCCGGCCCGCCCAGGCCGCTTGGATCAGCCGACCAGGGACGGTCGGGACTGATCAGGCTTGGCTGCCGGTGCCGGCCTGCCCGGGTCGACCAGGGACGGTCGGGACCTGATCAGGCCTGGCCGCCGGTGCCGGCCTGCTCGGGTCGACCAGGGACGGTCGGGACCTGATCAGGCCTGGCCGCTGGAGCGGGCCTGCTCGGGTCGATCGGGGACGGTCGGGACCTGATCAGGCTTGGCCGCCGGAGCCGGCTCGCTCGGCTGGACCTGCCCGCCGGGCTCGGTCTGCTCGCTCGGACCGGCCGGCCCAGCCG
>NZ_JBSGJD010000229.1:0-15930 GCF_053605405.1 Amycolatopsis sp. NPDC003861 | reverse complement strand
TTTCTGCACCTAACGCCAATTGGGGTGGGACACACGCCCCCAACGCCACATTGGGGCGCTTGGGTCAGGAGGCCGCGGCCGGGTGGATCGCCACGGTCGCGGCCTTCACCGAGAGCGTCACCGCCGAACCCGGCTCCAGGGCGAGCTCGGCGACGGCGGCCGGGGTGAGGTCGGCGGTGAGGCCGTGGGCCCAGCCGCCGGCCTCGGCCCGGACCCGGATCACCGGCCCGTGCGGCTCCAGGGCCGCGACGACGGCGTCGGCGGTGTTGCGCGGGCTGCCGCGGTGCTCGCCATCGTGCGGGTAGACGGCGACGGCGTTCGGCGCGAACACCGCCACCGCGGGCTCGCCCGGCACCACGTCGGCCGCCGGGAGGCCGCTGACGACCTCGCCGGACGCCGTCCGCAGCCCTTCGGCGACCGCGGTCCCGGCCACCAGGTTGAGGCCGGCGATCCGCGCGGTGAACGCCGTCCGCGGGGCCGAAAGCACCTCACGGGTCGGGCCGCGTTCGACGATCCGGCCGTCGTTCAGCACCGCGACGTGGTCGGCGAGCGCGAGCGCGTCCAGCGGGTCGTGCGTGACGAGCACGGTCGTCGGCCCGGTCTTCAGCACCCGCCGCAGCAGGCCGCGGATCGCCGGTGCGGCGTCGACGTCGAGGGCGGCGAAGGGCTCGTCGAGCAGCAGGAGGTCCGGTTCGGCGGCCAGTGCCCTGGCGATCGCGACGCGCTGGGCCTGTCCGCCCGACAACTGTCCCGGCCGCCGGTCGGCCAGCGCGACGGCGTCCACTTCGGCCAGCCAGTAGTAGGCGCGCTCGCGGGCGGCGCGGCGGCCGGCGCCGGTCGAGCGCGGCGAGAAGGCGACGTTGTCCGCCGCCGAAAGGTGCGGGAAGAGCAGGGCGTCCTGGGAGAGCAGGCCGATCCCGCGGCGGTGCGGCGCGACGCCGGCCAGCGCGCGGCCGGCCACGGTGATTTCCGCCGACGACGGCGTGATCAGCCCGGCGAGGCAGCCCAGCACCGTCGACTTGCCCGAGCCGTTGGGGCCGAGCAGGGCCAGCACGGTTCCGGCGGGCACGTCGAGGTCGACGTCCAGCGAAAACGAGCCGCGGACGGCGGCGATCCGGGCGGTCAGGCTCACCGGAGGCCGCCTTCCCACGAACGCGGCCGCGCGACGGCGATCACGATCACGGCCACGACGATGAGCAGCAGCGAGAGCGCGACGGCGCTGTCGATGTCCACTTCGGCCTGCGTGTAGACCTCGAGCGGCAGCGTGCGCGTGACGTCTTCGAGGCTGCCGGCGAAGGTGATCGTGGCGCCGAATTCGCCGAGCGCGCGGGCGAAGCTGAGGACGACGCCGGAGCCGAGCGCGGGCAGCAGCAGCGGCAGCGTGACGCGCCGGAAGACGGTCCACGGGCGCGCGCCGAGGGTCGCGGCGACCTGCTCGTAGCGGTCGCCGGAGCCACGCAGCGCGCCTTCGAGGCTGACGACCAGGAACGGCATCGCCACGAACGTCTGCGCGATGACGACGGCGGTCGTGGTGAACGGGACGGACTCCCCGGTCAGCGCGGTGATCAGCGCGCCGAGGAAGCCCTTGCGGCCGAGCAGGTAGAGCAGCGCGAGGCCGCCGACGACCGGCGGCAGGACCAGCGGCAGCAGCACGATCGAGCGCAGCACCCGGACGCCGCGGAAGCGGGCCCTGGCGAGGACGACGGCCAGCGGCACGCCGAGCAGCACACAGGCCAGTGTGGACAACGCGGCGGTGATCAGCGACAGCCGCAGCGCGTGCCACGACGACGGCGTGGCGATCAGCGACGGCAGCCGCGTCAGGTCCGAGCGCACCAGCAGGCCGACGACCGGGAGGACGACCAGCGCCAGCGCGAGGGTGGCCGGGACGGCCAGGACCCACGGGACGCGCGAACGGCCGGCCGGGACGGATCCCGGCCGGCCGTTCGGGGACCGCTTACTGCGCAGGGCCGAACCCGACCTTGCCCAGCTCGGTCTTGCCTTCGGCGCCGAGGACGAAGTCGTCGAACTCCTTGGCCAGCGCGCTCTGGCCGCCCTTGACCACGGCGATCGGGTAGCTGTTGACCGCCTGGGCCGCCTCGGGGAAGTCGACCTTGTCGACCTTGCCCGCGGCCGACGTCGTGTCGGTGACGTAGACCAGGCCCGCGTCGGCGTCACCGGAAGCGACCTTGTTCAGCACCTGCTTGACGTCCTGCTCTTCGCTCTTCGGCTTGAGCGTGACGCCGGTCGCCGTCTCGACCTTCTTGGTCGCCGAACCGCACGGCACCTGCGGGGCGCAGGTGATCACGGTCAGCCCGGCCTTGTTCAGGTCCGCGAAGGACTTGATGCCCTTGGGATTACCCGGGGCGACCGCGATGGCGAGCTTGTTGGTCGCGAAGACCGTCGGCTGGCCGTCGATCACGCCGCCCTGGACTGCCTTGTCCATGTTGGCCTGGTCGGCCGAGGCGAAGACGTCGGCCTTGGCGCCGTTGGTCAGCTGCTGGACCAGGCCGGACGAGCCCGCGAAGCTGAACTTCACGGTGGTGCCGGGGTGCTTGGCTTCGAACGCCTTGCCGAGCGCGGTGAACGACTCGGTGAGCGACGCGGCGGCGAACACGGTCAGCGTGCCACCGCCGGCGTTCCCGGCCCCCTTGGGCGCGGGCGCGGTGACGGACGACCCGCCGGTCTGCGTGCTGGGCTCGTCCGAGCTGCTGCACGCGCCCGCGAACAGGGCGACGGCGGCCACAGCGAGGGCAAGTTTCTTCATCGACTTCCTTCCGGTGTTTCCACCACGACAGTGGTCGCCTTGACCACCGCGACCGCGAGCACACCGGGGCGCAGGCCCAGCTCGCGGACGGCTTCCGTACTCATCAGGGACACCACGCGGTGCGCCCCGCACTGCAGTTCCACCTGGGCCATCACCTTGTCGGCGATCACCTCGGTGACCAGCCCCACGAACCTATTGCGGGCGGACCGGCCGACCGCGGACGGGTCGTCGGGCGCGGCGGCCTGCGCCCGGGCGAACCCGGCGAGCTGGGCGCCGTCGACGACCTTGCGGCCGGCGGCGTCGTCGGTCGCGGTCAGCTGCCCCGCGCGCACCCACCTCCGGACGGTGTCGTCGCTGACGCCGAGCAGGCGCGCGGCCTCGGACAACCGAAATTGCGGCATGCCGCAGACATTATCTCCGCAGTTGAGGAAAAGCTACGCGGGACGCGAATTGCCCATGACTTCGGCGCGCAGCTGTTCGAGGATGACATTCTGATAACGCTCGATGACTTTTCGCTCGGCCGGGGAGAACTGCGCGAGCGTCTCGCAGAGGGTGTCGAAGGCCGACTCGAAGAGCGGCGCGAAGCGCTCCTCCGCTCCCGGCACGACCTCGACGAGGACCTTGCGGCGGTCTTCGGGGTCCCGCACGCGGCGGACCAGGCCGACCTTCTCCAGCCGGTCGATGACCCCGGTGACCGCGCCGGTGGACAGGCCGGTCAGCCCGGCGATCCGGCCCGCGGTGAGCGGTCCGCCGGCCTGGATGACCAGGTCGAACGTCTTGTGGTCGGTGCCGGACAGGCCCATCCGCTCGGCGATCCTGGCGTGCCGCAGAACGGTGAACGTGCTGCCCTGCCTGCCCAATTCCGCGAAGCGGAAGAGTTCCTCTTCGGTGACCGGGTAAGTCTTTTCCGTCACGAGCCCTCGTTAGTTCGCCCACTGAACCACTCACTGCGCAAAGTATCCTAGCCGGGCTTCGGAGAGCTACTCTGTGCGTAATGACAGCAGTGGATCTCGGGTTTCCTCGCGTCCCCGGTACACGAGGGTCATCTCGCGTGCCCCGGCCCGAGAACCCCCATCTCATCGACACCTTCGGCCGGGTGGCCACCGATCTGCGGGTTTCCCTGACGGATCGGTGCAACCTGCGCTGCACCTACTGCATGCCCGCGGAAGGCCTCGACTGGATGCCGGGCGAGCAGGTGCTGACCGACGACGAACTGGTCCGGCTGATGCGGATCGCCGTCGAACTGCTCGGCGTCACCGACATCCGGCTCACCGGCGGCGAACCGCTGCTGCGGCCGGGTCTCGAGGACCTCGTCGCGCGGATCACGGCGTTGTCGCCCCGGCCGCGGTTGTCCATGACCACCAACGGGATCGGGCTGGCCCGCCGCGCCGCGGGCCTCGCCGAGGCGGGGCTGGACCGGATCAACGTCTCGCTCGACACGGTCGACCCCGAGCTGTTCAAGACGATCACCCGACGCGACCGGCTCTCGCACGTGCTCGCGGGCCTCGCGGCGGCGCGGGACGCCGGGATGTCGCCGGTGAAGGTCAACGCCGTGCTGATCCGCGGGCTCAACGAGTCCGAAGCCGTGCCGCTGCTGAAGTTCTGCCTCGACGAGGGCTACCACCTGCGGTTCATCGAGCAGATGCCACTGGACGCCCAGCACGGCTGGAACCGCGGCGAGATGATCACCGCGGCCGAGATCCTCTCGATGCTGGCGTCGTCGTTCGAGCTGACGCCGGCCTCGGAGGCGCGCGGCGGGGCACCGGCCGAGCGCTGGCTGGTCGACGGCGGGCCCGGCGACGTCGGCGTGATCGCGTCGGTGACCCGACCGTTCTGCTCGGCCTGCGAGCGGACGCGGCTGACGGCCGACGGGGCGGTGCGCTCCTGCCTGTTCAGCAACGACGAGACGGATCTGCGGTCCCTCGTGCGCGCGGGCGCGCGCGATGAGGAGGTGGCGGACGCCTGGCGCGCGACGATGTGGGGGAAACTCGCCGGGCACGAGATCAACGACGCCGGGTTCGCGCAGCCGATCCGGCCGATGAGCGCGATCGGCGGTTGAGGTGGCGACGGTGACCATCGTGGTGCGGTACTTCGCTTCGGCGCGGGCCGCGGCGGGCGTGGACGAGGAGAAGGTCCAGCTGCCGGACGGGGCCTCGGTCGCCGACGCGGTGGCCGAGCTGGCCCGCCTGCACCCTTCTTCGTTGCCGCGGATCCTCGACGCGGTCAGCTACCTCCTGGACGGCATCGCGGTCCGCGACCTCACCCGCCCCCTCCGGAACGGCGCCGAGCTGGACGTCCTCCCACCCTTCGCCGGCGGCTGACCCACCCGCGAACCCGCGTGATCCGCAGGGTCGGCACGCGTGATCGAGCAGCCGACACGCGTGCTTGAAGGGTCGGCACGGCGCAGGCAGGCCGACGCGGCGTGTCGTCCCTCTGATCACGCGTGTCGGCTCTCCAAGCACGCGGGCCGGAGGTTTGGTCCATCCGGCGGAGCCCCGCGAACTTCGTTCTCCCTGTAAAACGGCGACCGCTCGGGTACGGCGGCCGACCGCTCGGCGACGGGCTTTCCGGCGCCCGGCGTGGCGCGTCACCGATTCCGGGTGTTCGCGAGAAGCTGATCGCCACCGGCCACCACGCCTTCCGGTGACCTGTTTCACCTGGTCCGTCGCCCTGCGTCGGCGTCGGCTCGGGGAGGTAGCTGCCGCCACCGCTCCGACCGGGTCGGGAAACCCCACGAACAGGTGGGACTGCTGTGACTCTTGAGGCAACTGAGGCAGGATTGTCAAGTCTGGCGACCTACCGTCCAGGCCCATAAGATGCGCGCCCCAATCGCGATCCGGGCGGCGCGAATGGCCCATTCGCTGCCTGAAACACGTGATGCAAGCCTCACGATCCGTGTTTTATCTCGGGGAGGAAACGGCCAGATAACGGCCGCCTGACCTGCACAAACAGGCATATCGACAGGGGTTGCGTGCCGTTACTGTGACGTAGGTCACGCCTCGAATAATTTCCGATCACGGCCATCGTTACGTACCGTCGCTTTTCGGTTGGCCCCGACCGACCGAAGCAAGACCGGGAATCCGTAGCGCCTAGCCCTGTCCGACGGATCCCCGGACCCATACCCCGAGCGAAAGCATTTCCGGACAGGGACGAGGGGACGACGAAGACGCGCCGTGCGTCGGACTCGCCTGCCGGCCTGGGATGGCCGGCGCCAGGACCCCGATCCTGACCCTCACACCGGTTCGTAGGCGCTGGGAAACCGAGAAGCATCCAAATGTCTTACCGAGGCAAGCACCGCAAGATGTCCGCTGCCACCCGCACCGTCGCTCGCGTCGCCATCGCGGGCATTGCGGTCGGCGCTCCCCTCGCGATCGCCGCGACCCCCGCGTCGGCGACCAACTGGGACGCCATCGCGCAGTGCGAGAGCAGCGGCAACTGGAGCACCAACACCGGCAACGGCTACTACGGCGGCCTGCAGTTCTCGCAGAGCACCTGGAAGGCCTACGGCGGCACCGGCAGCGCGGCGAACGCTTCCCGCGAGCAGCAGATCGCCGTGGCCGAGCGTGTCCTGCAGGGTCAGGGCATCGGCGCCTGGCCGGTCTGCGGCAAGAAGGGCGGCAGCGGTTCGTCGGCCCCCAAGGCCACCGGCAAGGTCACCAAGAAGGTGACCCCGAAGAAGAGCACCTCCGCGCCCGCCCCGAAGAAGGCGGCGCCGGCCCCGGCCGCCCCCGCGGCGACCGGCGTGAGCAGCTCCAACCCGGCCGGTGACTACACCGTCGTGGCGGGCGACACCCTGTCCAAGATCGCCAAGCAGTTCAACGTCCAGGGCGGCTACCAGAAGCTGCAGGAGCTGAACGCGAAGTACATCCCGAACGCGGACCTGATCCTCGTCGGGCAGAAGATCGCCACCAAGTGACGATCACGCAGTGATGCGCGAGTCCGGCCTCGAGCCGTGACCTGAAAGGGCTCCCACCGCCGATCCCCCGGGCGGTGGGAGCCCTTCACGCGTTTCCGGGGCGCCGGGATTGTCGGTCCCGGCCGGTAAGCTGGATACCGGGGGCCGGAGGCCAAGCCTGCGCTTCGGAGCGGGCGGCCCACCGGGGGCTGAGCCCGCCGCCGCACAGCCGGCCCAGCGCGGACCGACTCGCCAGGCCAAGCTGCTGGCTGCCGCAAGGTCGCCCCGCTCGCGGAGCGCACCTCGCCGCCGCACAGCCGGCCCAGACTGGCCGGGCCAAGCTGGCTGCCGCAAGGTCGCCCCGCTCGCCGAGCGCACCTCGCCGCCGCACAGCCGGGGCCCAGCGCGGACAGACTCGCCAAGCCAAGTCAGAGGCCGCCCACCCAGCCCGCACTGCGGCCAGCTCGCCGGGCCAAGCCGGCCGCAGAGCCGCCCCCGCGCGGCCGAGCCAAGCTCGCTGCCGCAGAGCTGCCCCAGTGCGGCCGGCCAAGCCGGCGCCACACGGCCATCCCAACGCAGACAGGCTCCCCAGCGCGACAGCACCCCTCAGGGGCGCTCAGCGCCTCCTGAGGGCGGCGCAAGCCTTCCTCAGCCCGGCGAACCGGACAGGCCCGCCCAAAGCCCCCTCAGCGCGCCCGGATCCGCTCCGCCTCCGCCAGTTGCATCCGCTCCCCCTTCCGCAGCACCTCGATCACCAACTCGAGCTGCTCCGCCGTGTACTCCGCCAGCAACGCCCGGCCCGCCCGCTCGATCGGCCCGTACACCTCCTCCAGCAGCTCCGCGGCCTTCGGCGTCAGCTCCACCACCGCCCGGCGCCGGTCGTCCACGTCCGTGCGGCGCGTCAGATGACCCGCGTTCGCGAGGCGCTGGATCGCCGTCGTCGTCGCGGCCGGGCTCAGGTTCGCCTCCGTGGCCAGCCTGCCCGCCGTCAACGTTCCCGCCGCCGCCACCAGGCCGATGATGCGCAGGTCCGTGCGGTTCACGCCGAACGCCGCCGCGGCGGCTTCGTCGACTACGTCGTTCGCCGCTCCGAACGCCGCTGCGGCGAGCGTGGCCTCGGTGACCCGTGATTGCTTCGACACTCGAAAGAGTCTACCTTGGCCGGTAAGTATTTCGATAGTCGAAAGGATTTACCCGTGCCGACCCACCACGACCTGCCCCGCTGGCTCCGCCCCGCCAACCGCCTCATCCGCCTCTTGACGCGCCTGGGGCTGCGCCTGGGCACCATCCACGTCCTGACCGTCCCCGGCCGCCGCTCGGGCGTGCCGCGGCCCACCCCGGTTTCCCCTCTCACCGTCGACGGCCACCGGTACGTCGTCGCCGGGCTGCCGGACGGCGACTGGGCGCGCAACGTCCGCGCCGCGGGCCGCGGCGAGCTCGCCTACGGACGCCGGAAGCAGGCCGTGACGCTCGAAGAGGTCACAGACGCCGAAACCCGCGCGCGGGTCATGCGGGCCTTCCCGCGCGAGGTGCCGGGCGGGGTGCCGATGTTCGTGAAGCTGGGGCTGGTCACCACCGCCGACCCGGACCAGTTCGCCGCGGCCGCCGACCGGGTCGCGACGTTCCGGATCACGGCGAGTTGACCCACTCGTCCGTGCCGTCGGTGAAGTGCTGGTGCTTCCACACCGGCAGCCGCGCCTTGACCTCGTCGACGAGCTCCGAGCACGCCGAGAACGCCTGCCCGCGGTGTTCTGCCGCCACAGCGCAGGCCAGCGCGACGTCGCCGATCGTCAGCGCACCCAGCCGGTGGCTCACCGCCACCGCGCGGACGCCGGTCCAGCGCGCCGACAGGTCCGCGACGACGTCGGCGATCACCTGGCTCGCGCTCGGGTGGCCCTCGTACGTCAGGTCGCGGACGCCCTTGCCGCCGTCGTGGTCGCGGACCACGCCCGCGAACGTCACCACTGCACCCGCCGCGTCGTCCTCGACCAGGCGGGCGTGCTCCTCGACCGACAGCGTCTCCTCGGTCACCAGCGCCCGCGCGACCCGCACCGCGGGCCCCGGAGCGGCGGTGCGCGGGTGGTCGCCGCCCGCCAGCTGGTCGACGGCGTGCTCGAGGATGCCGTCCAGCACGCCGAGACCGTCCTTGACGCCGCCACTGGAGCCCGGCAGGTTCACCACCAGCGTCCGGCCCGCCACGCCCGCCAAGCCGCGCGAGAGCACCGCCGTCGGCACCTTCGGCAGGCCGGCCGCGCGGATCGCGTCCGCGACGCCCGGCAGCTCGTGGTCGAGGAGCGCGCGGGTGACGTCCGGGGTGCGGTCGGTCGGCGAGATGCCGGTGCCGCCGGTGGTGAGGACCACGGCGACGCCGTCGGCCAGCGCCGCCCGCAGCGCGACGCCCACCGGTTCGCCGTCCTCGACGACGACCGGCGCCGGCACGTCGTACCCGCGGTCGGCCAGCCAGGCGGCGATCACCGGGCCGGTCTTGTCCTCGTAGACGCCCTTCGCGGCGCGGTTGGACGCCACGATCACGCGCGCGCTGCGCTTCACGGCCGCTCCCAGGTTCCGGTCTTGCCGCCGTCCTTGCGGAGCAGGCGGACCTCGTCCAGCGTCGCCGCCGGGTCGACGGCCTTGATCATGTCGTGCAGCGTCAGCCCGGCGACGGCGACCGCGGTCAGCGCCTCCATCTCGACGCCGGTGACGTCGGTGGTCTTCGCCGTCGCGCGGATGCCGACCTCGGCCTCGCCGAGGGTGAACTCGACCTTGACCCCGGACAGCGCGATCTGGTGGCACAGCGGGATGAGGTCGGGGACGCGCTTGGCGCCCATGATCCCGGCGATGCGCGCGGTGGCGAGGGCGTCGCCCTTGGGGAGGCCGTCGGTGGCCAGCAGCCGCAGCACCTCGGCGGTGGTCCGCACGGTCCCGGCGGCGAGCGCGGTGCGCGCGGAGGCGGTCTTGCCGGAGACGTCGACCATGCGGGCGGCGCCGGTTTCGTCGACGTGGCTGAGTTCACTCACGAGCCGAGGCTACTTCCACCATCGGGGGACACTGCGGTGGCGGCGGTGTTCAGAAACCTGGAATCTGATAATCTGATCCCGTGATGGAACTGACGGCATCGGAAGCTTCCCGGTCGTTCTCCGCGATGCTCGACGAAGCGGAGAAGGGCGAAACGATCGTCGTCACCCGCAACGGCAGGCGGGTGGCGCTGATCGTGCCTGCGCCGCGCGCGAACGGCGCCGAGGTGTGCGCGGTGTTCCACCGCTGGGCGGGAAAGCTCGAAGCCGGTGGCGGGTTCGAGGAGAACGTGACGAAGGTCCGCGAGACGGCGTCGGCCGAGCTGGACGGTGACCCGTGGCGCGACTGATCCTCGACACCGGCGTCCTCGTCGACGCCGCGCGGCAACGGCTGCCCGCGGGAGCGATCGGCGACGAGGACGACGTCGCCGTACCGGACGTGGCGATCGCCGAATACGAGGTGGGACTGCGGCTCGACCCGAACCCGGCCCGCCGGGCGGCGCACAGTGCGTTCCTGGCGGAGTTCCTGGCGGTGACGCCGGTGGTGGACTACACGACGAGCGTCGTCGAGCACCACGCCGAGCTGCTGGCCCACCTCCAGCGCACGGGGCAGGCCCGCGGCGCCCACGACCTGATCATCGCCGCGACCGCCCGGGCCACCGGCCGCACGCTGGTGACCACGGACGGCCGGGCCCGGTTCGAGGAACTTCCGGAGGTTGAGGTGAGGCTGTTGGAGCGGATCAGCTGAGGCTCAGCGCTCCACGAGTGCGGCATTCCCGGGAGACGTTCGCCGGACAGCCGCGGCGGGTGCGGGTTCGCGGCCGGTCAACGCTCGGCGGGCACGGCCGTCGGAAGGGCGCGCGCCCGGTGGGCCATCGCCGAAATGCGCGCACCCGGGACCTGCGGCGGGCGACCCACCACCAGGCGACCACCGCGGCAGCCTGCCCACCGACGGCCAGCCCGCCGCCGGGGACGACGCCTGCGGCAGCCGCCCACCGCCGAGCAGCCGGGAGCCGCCTGCCGACGGGCGCGCCACCGCAGCCGCCCGATGTCGGGGAGCCGGCGCGGGCGCGGGTCGCCTGCAGCTCAGCGCTCCGCGAGCACTGCCTTCCGGACCGCCTCGGCCACCGCGGGGGCCACCGCGCTGTCGAACACGCTCGGCACGATGAACGACGCGTTCAGCTTGCCGTTGTCCACCACGTCCGCGATCGCGTCCGCCGCGGCCAGCAGCATCGAGTCGTCGATGTTGTGCGCGTTGGCGTCCAGCAGGCCCCGGAACACGCCCGGGAAGGCCAGGACGTTGTTGATCTGGTTCGGGAAGTCGCTGCGGCCCGTCGCCACCACCGCGGCGTGCTTCTGGGCCTCCAGAGGGTCGATCTCCGGGTCCGGGTTGGCCAGCGCGAAGACCACCGCGTCCGGCTTCATCGTCGCCACCTGGTCGGCGCCGAACAGGTTGGGGGCCGACACGCCGATGAACACGTCGGCGCCCACCAGCGCCTCGTGCAGGGTGCCGCTGACCTGCTCCTTGTTCGTGTGCGACGCGATCCAGGCCAAGTTGTCGTCGAGGTTGCCGCGCGCCGAATGCACGATGCCGTCGATGTCCGCCGCGACGATGTCGCCCGGGTTCTTCTGCAGCAGCAGGCGGATGATCGCCGAGCCGGCCGCGCCGACGCCGCTGACCACGATCTTGCAGTCCTCGATGCTCTTGCCCACCACGCGCAGGGCGTTGCGCAGCGCCGCGACGACCACGATCGCCGTTCCGTGCTGGTCGTCGTGGAACACCGGGATGTCCAGCTGCTCGCGCAGGCGCTTCTCGATCTCGAAGCAGCGCGGGGCCGCGATGTCCTCGAGGTTGATGCCCGCGTACACCGGGGCCAGCGCCTTGGCGATCAGGATGATCTCCTCAGTGTCCTGGGTGTCCAGGCACACCGGCCACGCGTCGACGTCGGCGAACTTCTTGAACAGCGCCGCCTTGCCCTCCATCACCGGCAGCGCCGCGGCCGGGCCGATGTTGCCGAGGCCGAGCACCGCCGAGCCGTCCGTCAGCACCGCGACGGTGTTGCGCTTGATGGTCAGCCGGCGGGCGTCCTCGGGGTTGGCGGCGATCGCCTGGCAGACGCGGGCCACCCCCGGGGTGTAGGCGCGGGAGAGGTCGTCACGGTTGCGGAGCGCGACCTTCGGCGTGACCTCGATCTTGCCGCCGAGGTGGATCAGGAACGTCCGGTCCGAAACCTTGCGGACGCGGACGCCGGGCAGCGAGTCGAGCGTCTGGGTGATGTCGTTCGCGTGGTTCTCCGACAGCGCGTTGGCGCTGATGTCGACCACGATCGAGTCGGAGTGGGACTCGACGACGTCGAACGCGGTCAGCACGCCCCCGACGCGCCCGACGGCCGCGGTCAGGTCACCGGCCGCCGTGACCGAGGCCGGGGCCTCCACCCGGACGGTGATCGAATATCCGGGACCGGGAACCGGCATGGCACTACCCCCGTGGTGGGAAAGGTGGGCTGGGACGGGAGGAAACCTACTCCCGTGACCGCCCTCACGAGGGGCCGATACCGGTACTGACCAGTAACTATGCGGTCAGCGGTTGATCTCGGTCTCCGGGTGCACGTAGGGCACCGTGTCGAGGGGGAAGGTGATGTCGCCGAACGGCGACAGCGCGCCCTGGCGGTCGGACGCGAGCTCGGTCACCGGGTGCTCGCCGGCCTCGCCCGGCCAGGTCGGGTCGACGCCCTTGTGCTTCTTCTCACCCTTGGCCACAACGTCCTCCACAGCCGCACGACGGTCTTAGGCAGACAGTCTGCCTGAGGCCCGGCAGCCCGGCGCAACCGCCCGGTATCCTGGTCTTCTATGCCCGCGACCTCTTTGGCGGACTGGCTGCGTGCGGAGTCCGACGACGCACTCGCAGAGCTGCTCCGCACGCGGCGCGACCTGTCCACGCCCCCGCCCTCCGACAGCACGGTGCTGGCCACCCGGGCCGGCACGCCGGGCTCGGTCGCGCGCGCCTGCGAGGACCTCGACACCTTCACCCTGGCCGTGCTCGAAGCCTGCCTGCTCGCCGGCGCGGATCGCGACCCGGTGCCGGTCGAAGACGTCGCCAAGCTCGTCGGCGCCGACATCGCCGTGCCGCTGGCGTGCCTGCGCTCGCGGGCGCTGACCTGGGGCCCCGACGACGCCCTGCGCGTGCCGCCCGCGGCCCGGGAGGCGCTCGGGCCGTTCCCGGCCGGGCTGGGCACGTCTTCGCCGGCGCTGGCCGGTGAGGACCTCGGCGCCCGGCTCGCCGAACTGTCCGACGACGAACGCGGCGTGCTGACCGCCCTCGCCGCCGGCCCGCCGATCGGCCGCACCCGCGACGCCGGCCTCGACCTCTCGCTGGAGAAGGCCGAGACTCCGGTGCAGAAGCTGCTCGCCCGCGGCCTGCTGCTGCGGCGCGACGACCAGACCGTCGAGCTGCCGCGCGAACTCGGCATGGCGGTGCGCGGCGGGGCGTTCGCGCCCGGCACGCTCACCGAGCCCGAGCTGCCGGTCCACCCGCACCAGCCGTCCACTCTGGACGAAGCGGCGGCCGGTGAGGCGATGGAGTTCCTGCGCCACACCGAAGCCCTGCTGCGCGCGTGGTCGGCCGCGCCGCCGCCGGTGCTCAAGTCCGGCGGCCTCGGCGTGCGGGAGCTGAAGAAGCTCGCCAAGGACCTCGAGATCGACGACACGCAGGCGATCCTGGTGGCCGAGCTGGCCGTGGGCGCCGGGCTCGTCGCCGACAGCGAAGCGTCCGTCCCCGAGTGGGTGCCGACGACGCTGACCGACTCGTGGCTCGCGTCGCCGACCGCGCAGCGGTGGATGACGCTCGCCCAGGCGTGGCTGGAGCTGCCGCGGCTGCCCGGGATGGCCGGCGGCCGCGACGCCAAGGACAAGCCGATCGCGCCGCTGTCGGAGGACCTGCGCCGCCCGCTGGCGCCGGTCGCGCGGCGGCGGATCCTCGCCGCGCTGGCCGACCTGCCCCGGGGCTCCGGCGTGAAGAGCGTCGACGAACTGGTCGCCGTGCTGGCCTGGCGGGCGCCGCGCCGGGGCGGGCGGCTGCGGGACGAGACCGTCCGCTGGACGATGGCCGAAGCGAGCGCGCTGGGGATCGTCGGGCTCGGCGGCGTCACGACGGCGACGCGCGCGCTGCTCGCCGAGGACCGGCCGGGCGCGGTCGAGGCGATCCTGGACGCCCTCCCCGCGCCGGTGGATCGCGTGGTGCTGCAGGCCGACCTGACGGTCGTCGCGCCCGGGCCGCTGGAACCGGAGCTGGCGGCGGAAATCTCCGCCACCGCCGACGTCGAATCGGCCGGGCACGCGACGGTCTACCGGATCACCGAGGCGTCGGTGCGGCGCGCGCTGGACACCGGCCGCACGGCCGACGAGCTGCACGCGCTGTTCAAGACGAAGTCGGCGACGCCGGTGCCGCAGGGGCTGAGCTACCTGATCGACGACGTCGCCCGGCGGCACGGACGGCTGCGCGGCGGCGTCGCGGCGTCCTTCCTGCGCTGCGACGACGAGGCGCTGCTGGCCGAGGTGCTGGCCCACCCGGTCGCGGCGGAACACGCGCTGCGGCTGATCGCGCCGACCGTCGTGATCAGCCCGGACCCGCTGCACGAGGTCCTGGCGGCGCTGCGCGGCGCCGGGTTCGCCCCGGCGGCGGAGGGTCCGGACGGCCGCGTGGTCGACATCCGGCCCGGCGGCCGCCGCCTGCCGGCGAAGGCCCGGGCGGCCCGCCGCAGCCCGGGCGAGCAGGCGGTGCTGACCGAGGACCAGGCGGCCCGGATCGTGTCCAACCTCCGCGCGGGCGACGCGGCTTCGGCCCGCCGCCGCGGATCCGCGGTGCGCGCGCCGGTCGGCGGGGGTGCCGACACGTCGGCAACGCTCGAACTGCTGTCCCGGGCGACGCTGGAGCGCCGGGAGGTGTGGATCGGGTTCGTGGACTCCCGGGGCACGGCGAGCCAGCGCGTGGTCCGGCCGGTGCGCGTCGGCGGCGGGGTCCTCGAAGGCGAGAACAACGAGCGCTACTCGCTGCACCGCATCACGTCCGCGGCGCTCGTGGAGGACTGACGCCGGATCCGGTGAATCCCCCGCCGGACCGTCCGGGCCGGTGGTAGGCCTGGATCATGAAGCAGGGGACGCGGGTCACGGCGCTGGTGGCCGCGGCGGTGGTGAGCGGCACGGGCTTCGCCGTGGCGGGCCACTCGGCGTACACCGTCCGCGGGACCACGCACATCGCGAAGCCGGACGTCGATCTCGAGCTCGGGCCGGGCCGCGCCGAGCTGGACACCGGGCCCGGCACCTTCTCCGGGACGATCACGCTGCCGCCGGTCGAGGTGACCCGGTCGCTGCCCGGCGTCGGCCGGGTCAGCGGAACCGTCACGCTCGGCCCCGGCCACGCCGAGGGCGCGCTCTCCGGCGGCTTCTCCGGCGCGGCGACCTGGCCGGTGGCGCTCTCCGACGTCCGCGTCGGCGGCGTGACCTACGACGTCGGCGACGAGTGCCGGACAGCCGAGCCGCTCACGACCGAACTGACGTCGGACGACTTCGCCGTCAGCACGGGCGGGCGTCTCGAAGCGACCTACGCGATCGGGGCGTTCGAAAACTGCGGCTCGGCGACGCCGATGATCAACGCCGTCATCCCGGGTCCGGGCAACACCCTGGTCCTGGACCTCGCCGACGGCTAGAGGGCGCGCAGGCCGGCCAGCACGCGCTCCATGAACTCGCGCGACGACCGGTCGCCGAGGATCAGCTCGGTCTGGTGGATCAGCACCAGGCCGATGTCGGCCATGTCGCCGACCAGCACCTTCACCACGCCGAGGGGCAGCCGCAGGTGCGCGGCGATCTCGGCGACGGACCGGGTGTCCAGGCACAGGTCGCAGATCCGGCGGTGCTCGACCGAGCGGACCCCGCGGTAGCGGCGCCCGTCGTCGGACGTCGAGACGAGGGCTTCGAGCGCCAGGTTGTGGTCGGACCGGGTGCGGCCGCCGGTGCGGGTGTACGGGCGGACCCGCGACCCGGGCGAAGCGACGGGCACCGGGCTCACCACGCGGGCCGGCTCGTTCCAGGCCGGGTCCTCCCACGGTTCCGGGTTCGGGATCCAGCGGGTCTCCGGGTCCGGCGGCGGGGTCCAGTCGGCGGGCGGCGGGGCCCACGCGGGCGGGGGCGCCGCCTGCCGCGACACCGGCGGGGCCACCGGGTGCGGCCGCGAGACCGGCGCCGGTGGCCGCGCCGCGAAC
>NZ_JBSGJD010000228.1:0-15932 GCF_053605405.1 Amycolatopsis sp. NPDC003861 | reverse complement strand
CAGATTTGACCAGGGGGCGTGTGGGTGTGGTGTTTTTTTGGGCGGGTTCTAACCCGCCTTACCACTCACGACCTCTGGCGCTACTCACCCCCGTGTGTGCGCCTTTCAGACCCGCCGGCGGTAGGCCCAGGTGGCCAGCGGGAAGAACACGAGCACCGCACCGGCCATCCAGGCCAGCGCCCCGGCCAGCGGGCCGGCGACGGCTCCGCCGTTCATCAGGCCGCGCAGCGCGTTCGCCATGAGGCTGACCGGGCTGATGTCCGCCCAGGCCCGCAGCCAGCCCGGCATGGTGTTGGTCTGCACGAACACGTTGCTGCCGAACGTCAGCGGCATGATGAAGACGAACATCAGCGCCTGCGCCGAGCCGGGCGTCTTCATCAGCATGCCGACGAACACCGAGCCCCAGCAGAAGCTCAGCCCGAACGCCAGCGCGAGCAGGATCGCCACCGCGAACTCGCCGGGGCTGGTCGCGATCCGGTAGCCCATGATCGTGGCCACGACCATCAGCACGGTCAGGCAGACGACGTACCGCACGACGTCGGCGAGCACCGCGCCGATCAGCGGCGCCGAGCGGGCGATCGGCATGCTGCGGAACCGGTCGAACACGCCCTTGGTGACGTCGGTGTTGAGCTGCACGCCGACGGTCAGGCACGCCTGCAGGATGTTCATCACGATGACGCCGGGCACGACCAGCTGCAGGTAGGCGTCGATCGAGCCGGACAGCGCGCCGCCGAACAGGTAGACGAAGATCACCAGGAAGATGATCGGCATCAGGGTGACGTCGGCGAGCTGTTCGGGGTTCTTGCGGATCTTCAGGATGCCGCGCCAGGCCAGCGAAAGCGCGTGCTGGAACCCCTTGCCGGGGCTGATGTGGCGGGGCGGGGCCGGGCGGTCGAGGGCCAGCGTCGTCATGCCAGGCTCCCTTCGAGGGTCTTGTCCTCGGTGGACGGTTCGGCGGTGTGCCCGGTGAGGGCGAGGAACACCTCGTCGAGGCTGGGCAGCCGCAGCGCCAGCTCGTCCGCGGTGATCCCGGCTTCGTCGAGCTTGCGGACCAGGGTGGACAGCAGGACGGGGTCGTTGACCGGCGCGGTGAGCAGGCCGGTCGCGTCGTCACGGGTCGGCCGGACGCCGGACAGGTCGCCGAGGATGCGGTTGACGGCGTCCATGTCGGCCGGCCGGGTCGGCCGCACCTGCAGCGTCTGCCCGCCGACGCGGCGCTTGAGCTCGTCGGCGCGGCCGTCGGCGACGACCCGGCCGTGGTCGAAGACGGTGATCTTGTCGGCCAACTGGTCGGCCTCCTCCAGGTACTGCGTGGTCAGCAGCACCGTCGCGCCCTCGGCGACGAGGCCGCGGACGACGTCCCAGACCTCGTTGCGGGCGTGCGGGTCCAGCCCGGTGGTCGGTTCGTCGAGGTAGAGCACCTCGGGCCGGCCGACGAGGCTGGCGGCGAGGTCGAGCCGCCGCCGCATGCCGCCCGAGTACGTCCGGATCGGCCGCTTGGCCGCCTTGGTCAGCTCGAACCGCTCGATCAGCTCGGTGGCGCGGGCCTTGGCGTGGCTGCGCGGGTAGCCGTACAACCGTCCGATCAGGACGAGGTTCTCGATGCCGTTGAGGTCCTCGTCGACCGACGCGTACTGCCCGGTCAGCCCGATCAGGCTGCGGACCCGGACCGGGTCGGCGACCACGTCGTAGCCGCCGACGGTGGCTCTGCCGGCGTCGGGTTTCATCAGGGTCGCCAGGATCCGGACGGCGGTCGTCTTGCCGGCGCCGTTCGGCCCGAGCACCCCCACGACCTGCCCGAACGGGACCTCGAGGTCGACCCCGTCGAGCGCCTTGGTGTCCCCGAAGTGCTTGACCAGGCCCTCGGCCTGGATTGCGTGCGACATGGGCGTCCTCCTCTACTGCCGCTTCTGAGGGTCACTTTGGACGGCGGCGCTGGTAAGCCGCGCACAGCGCGCTGTCAGCGGCTGGCAGGCGCTGGTGGAGATCTTGTGGAGGAGTTGTCGGGGCAGCAGCCGAGCGGCGCCGGTCTCGGCATACTCGGCAGCATGGTGGTTGCGGAAGAGACGCGGTCGCGGCGGAAGAATCCGCTGGTCACGGGCCTGCTGGTGGTCCCGCTGGTGCCACTGGCGCTGCTGGCGGCGCTGCGCCTGCTCGGCTACGACGGCGGCTGGTACACGCTGGTCGCGCTGTCGTTGACGCCGTTCGCGGCGGCCGCCGGGGTGCTGCTCGGCGGCGTCACCCTGGCGTTGCGGCGGTGGTGGCTCGGCGGGGTCGCGCTGGTGCTGGCGCTCGCATTGGCCGTCCTCGTCATCCCGCGGGTGTCGGCGAGCGAGCAACGCATCGTGCAGGGCAAGACACTGCGCGTCCTCGCCTCGAACCTGCTCTACGGCCAGGCCGACGCGGAAGCCGTCGTCGACCTGGTGCGCGAGCAGCGGATCGACGTGCTGAACCTGGTCGAGATGACCCCGTCGGCGGTCGACCGGCTGACCGCGGCGGGGCTGTTCGACCTGCTGCCGCACCGGGTGCTGCACCCGGCGCCGGGCGCGTTCGGCTCGGGGATCGCGTCCCGCTTCCCGCTGAAGGAGGTCAACCTGACCGGCGATTCGGCGTCCAAGCAGCCGGGCGCGGAGGCCGACCTCGGCGAGGGCGTGGTGGTCGAGATCGTCGCGGTCCACCCGATCTCCCCGGACGTGGACACCCCGCTGTGGGAGCGCGAGATCAAGGACCTGTCCCAGCCGGCGGGCGAGCACGGGCTGCGCATCCTGGCGGGCGACTTCAACGCGACGCTGGACCACGCGGCCTACCGGACGGTCCTGTCCCGCGGCTACCACGACGCCGCCGAGGAGCGCGGCGAAGGCTTGGCCCCGACGTGGCCGTCGTCCATGCCGGTGGTGACGATCGACCACGTGGCGGTCGACAACCGCGCGGCGGTGCTGGACTACCGGGTGTTCGATGTGGCGGGCAGTGACCACCGGGCGGTGTTCGCCGAGGTCCGGCTGCCGTGATCAGCGGGGCAGGCTCGCCAGTTGGGCGCGCACCTTGTCCGCCGCGGGAGAGTTGAGGCTCTCGAAGATCTCGAGTGCCTCCAGCCAGTACTCGCGGGCTCCGGCCGGGTCGCCGTTGAGGTGGGATACCCGACCGAGAGAATCAAGCGCTTCCGCGATGTAGCGTGGTGTACCGGACTCCCGGCTTATCTGCAGAACGCGCAGTAGTTGGATTGTGGCGTCATCATACCGTTCGAGGTCGACGTATATCTGAGCGAGGGCATCAAGAACCCATCCCTCGGTGTTCGAGGTTCCGATGATCTCCTGCAGGTTGCGGGCCATGGCAATATACTCTATTGCTTTTTCGTCCTGATTTCGTCGGTGAAACAGCTTTGCCAGATTGACCAGTGCGATGGCTTCGTTGCGAAGGTGCTTCAAGTCTCGGTAGATGAGCAAGGCCTCATTGTAGGCGGCTTCGGCTTGATCCAGCCGACCTAGTCGCAAGTCTACGCTGCCCACGCCGAGCAGGGAGTTCGCTTCTCCCCAGCGGTCTCCTATTTCTCTTGCCACGGCAAGCGCTTCGATGTCCAGGGGGACGGATTCTTCCAATCGTCCCGCATTCTCGTAGGCTTCGCCTAGGTGGCCGAGTGCCCACCTGATCGCCAGCTTGTTCCGGATTCTCCGAGCGACCGCGGGTCCGGCCTCATGGGCTTCGATCCGGTCTGCGACATAATCGCGCATGCCCTGATAGCAGTCGATGATGTTGGGCAACTGCCAAGCGACCGTGTCGTTGCCGTGGTCGGCGGCCTTGCGAATGACGGCCATCAGGTTCGCGTATTCGGCGTCGAACCACCTGATCGCCGCCTGGCGGTCCCCGATGTCCGAGGGCTTGATGGAGGTGGTGAGGGGTGCAAGCGGGACCACGGGGTGCTGCGGGTAGAGACCGTACAGTCCGTTGTGGGCACTGTGCAGATACCACTCGAGCAATCTTGTCATTGCATCGATGTATTCGCTGGCTTCTGAACCGCATTCCGAGGCGTACGTGCGCAACAGGTCGTGGAACTGGAATCTGTCCCGCTCGATCTCGCCGAGGAGATGCACGCTGACGAGCGTGTCGAGCAGTCGTGCAGCCTCCTTTTCCGTGGTGCCTGCCAGTGCGGCCGCGGCCGACGTGCGGATGTGGGGGCCGGGGTTCAAGCCCAGCAGCCGGAACATCCGTGCAGCGTCCGGGTTCAGCGAGCGGTAGGACCAGGAGAAGGCAGCGCGGACGGCGGTCGCCTCGTCGTCGTCAGACGCCAGGGCGTCGAGACGATCCCGCTCGGACGACAGCTCGGCGACGAGGTCGGCTATCGGCGCGTGCGGGCGGCAAAGGACGCGTTCGCCGGCGATTCTCAATGCCAATGGCAAATATGCGCACTTTTGAGCCAAAGCCGCGGCCGCGGCGGGTTCCTCGTCGACGCGGCTGCTTCCGATGACGCTTCGCAGGAGTGAGGTCGCTTCCGTGTGCGACAGAATGTCCAGCGTGATGCGCTGGGCGCCGTCGCGGGCGACGAGTCCCGAGAGCCGGTTGCGGCTGGTCACGATCACCATGCAGGTGGGGGTGCCGGGCAAGAGCGGGCGAACCTGCTCGGCGGTTGCCGCGTTGTCCAAGACCACCAGCATCCGACGGCCGGCGAGGAGCGATCGGTAGATTCCGCTCATCGCTTCCAGCGTGCGCGGGATCTGTTCACTGTCCAGGCCGAGGGCGTGCAGGAAGCCGTTCAGTGCCAGTTCGGGAGAAACCGGGGGACCCGGGTCGAAGCCGCGCAGGTTCACGTGGAGTTCGCCGTCCGGGAATCGCGCCCGTGCCTGGTGTGCCCAATGAACGGCCAGCGACGTCTTGCCCATTCCGGGGGCGCCTGCGATCGCCGAGATGACGACCGCGGTGGCGTGCGCATCGGTGTTGTCGAGTTTGCTCAGTTCGGCACGCCTGCCGGTGAACCGTGCGACGTCCGGCGGCAACTGTTGCGGTATTGGCGGCATGCGTCTCCCGACCGGCTCCGGCGTGACTCAAATCACGCTCAGTGTGCCACGGTGGGAGGCTTTCCGGATCAGGATTCGCTGGAATGCCGGACGTCGCCGAGGAGTGCTTTCAGCGTTTCCAGGGCCCCCGCCGCGATCGACACGCCGCGGCCGTGGCGGATCTCGGGTTCTCGGGGGTTGATCCGGATCAACGCGCCCGTTGCCGCGCTCGCCAGTTCGGCGTAGCGGCGGACCGTCGGGACCGCCTGGCCCGCTCCCAGCTCCACCACCACGAGGTCACGAGCCGTCCGGCGCCACGCCGTGAGCTCGTCCAGCTGGGCCTGGCTGCGGTCCGGGACCCAGGAAAAGTCGCCGAACATCAGGATGTTGGGGCGCGCCAACCCGCCGCAGCGGGGGCACGAGGGCAGTGGTGGCACCGCCCGCATGGTCTCCTCGTCGACCGTCACGTCCAGGTCCGCCGGCCAGATCTCGGACGTGCACCCGGCGAGGCACTGCAGGTGGTGGATCGAGCCGTGCGCCTCCGCCACGGACTCGAAGCCCGCCTTCTGGAACTGGCCGTCCACATTGGACGTGAACACGCGGACGCCGCCGGGTAGCCGCGCACCCAGCGAGAGCAGCAGCCGGAACCCCTCGTGCGGGACCGTCTCGCGGTACAGCGCAAGCCGGTGCCCGTAGAAGCCCCAGGCCAGCTCGGGATCTTCGGCGAAGTGGCGCGGGTCGGCCAGTTCCTCGAACTGCAGGCCGAGGCGAGCGTACGGCGGATACGCGCGCCAGAACCCTTCGCCGCCGCGGAAGTCCGGGAGCCCCGAGTCGACGCCCATGCCGGCGCCGGCGCAGATCAGGAGTGCGCCGGCGCCGTCCAGGAGCTTTGCCGCCTCATTCACCCGGCTGGGAACCGAGAACGACCTCGAACTCCAGGAGGTTCGCGCCGGTGGACACCGGCTTGGCGCGCTCGCCCGAGTGCGCCGCCGCGGCCGGGCCGCCCTTCGCCCACGCCTGGTAGTGCTCCTCGGTTTCCCACTTCGTGTAGACGAAGTAGCGCGTCTCGCCGGACACCGGCCGCAGCAGCTCGAAGCCGAGGAAGCCCGGCTGCTCGTCGACCGAGTGCATGCGCGCGGCGAACCGCTTCTCCAGCTCGGGGCCGGCGCCCTCGGGGACCTCGATCGCGTTGATCTTCACGACACTCATGCCTCCCACCCTAGTTGGCCGCGGGGTGGCTTCAGCTGCGCAGTGAGCCGGGGAACAGGTCCGCGTCCGCCGGGAGCTTCGTGCCGCGGAACCACGTGTCGAAGAACGCCCGCAGGTCCTTGCCGCCGATTCGCGCCGCCATCGTCTCGAAGTCGGCCCAGGTTGCGTTGCCGTGGCGGTAGCGGGCCGGCCACTCGCGCAGGAGGCGGTCGAAGGCCGGGTCGCCGATTTCGCGGCGCAACGCGTGCAGGGCCAGGATGCCCTTGTTGTAGACGCCCTCGAACTCGTGACCCTGGCCCATGCCGACCAGCTTCTGCGCCCAGAAGTCCGTGCTGCCGCGGGTGATCTCGATGGCCGCGCGGTAGCGGTCGTCCAGGTTCTGGCCCTCGCGCTCGGCCCACAGCCACTGCGAGTACGACGCGAAGCACTCGTTCAGGCAGATGTCGGACCAGTTCCGCACCGAGACCGAGTCGCCGAACCACTGGTGGGCGTTCTCGTGCACCAGCGTCGGCAGGTCCGCCCACTTCGCGTACGTCGGCCGCGTCTGCGTCTCCAGCGAGAACGGGACCTCCTCGTTCAGGAAGATCCCGCCCGCCGCCGATTGCGGGTACGGGCCGAACTTGCCGCTCAGGAAGCCGAGCACCTCCGGCAGGCGGTCGCCGATCGCGCGGCGGGCTTCGGTGCCCGGGGCGTACGCCGAGACCACCGGGGTGCCGTCCTTCAGTGTCGACCTGTCGACACTGAACTTGCCGATCGCGATCGTCGTCAGGTAGGTCGCCACCGGGTTGGGCTCGGTCCAGGTGCCCGGCGGGCCCTCGCGGCCGTTCGAGAGCACCGTCCAGCCGGCCGGGACGTGCGCGGTGAGCGTGAAAGTCGCCTTGTCGCGCGGGGTTTCGTTCGCCGGGTACCAGAACGCCGCCGAGTGCGGCTCGCCGACCATGTACGCGCCGCCGTCGGCCGAATGCTTCCAGCCGTTCTCGCTGCCGCCGGTGTGCGGGGTCTTGGCCGGATCGCCGCCGTAGCGCACCCGGGTGCGGAACGTCGTCCCCGCCCGGATCGGGGCCGGCGGAGTGACGACCAGTTCGAACGCCTTCTCCCGGCTGAACGTCGCCGGTTTGCCGTCGACTTCGACGCTGTGCACGTCCAGTCCGCGCAGGTCGAGGTCGAACCGGCTGAGGTCCTGGGTGGCCTTGGCGGTCACCGTGGTGTCCCCGTCGAGGTGCCCGCTCGGCGGGTCGTACTTGACGTCGACCTGGTAGCCGAGCGCGTCGTACCCGCCGTTGCCGTCGTCCGGGTAGTAGGGATCGCCGCCGCCGGACGCGCCCGGCACCGGGTGCATCGGTGGCGGCGGGGGCGGCAGCGTGACGGCGTCACCACCGCACGCCGCGGCGACGACCACCGCGGCGCAGACGGCCAGGGCGGTCAGTCGGCGGCGCACACCCACCACCATAGGTGATGGATTGCGATCGGTTGGTCACGTTCCGCACCAGCGGTTTTGTGGTTAGGTGGCCGCGTGCTCTGTTTCGGCGGCAGCGGCGTGCCGATCGTTCTGCTCCACGGCCTGATGGGCCGCGCGCGGACGTGGTGGCGGGTCGCGGAGTGGCTCCGGCCCTACGGCGCGGTGTACGGCTTCGACGCGCGCGGCCACGGCAACGCGCCGCGCGTCGGCCCGTGGACGACAGAGCGCTTCGCCGACGACGTCGCCGAAGCGCTGCGGACGCTCGACGCGGGCCCGGCGGTGCTCATCGGCCACTCGATGGGCGGCCTGCACGCCTGGGCGACCGCCGCGCGGTACCCGGAGCTGGTGCGCGCGGTCGTCTCCGAGGACTTCGCGCCGGACCAGCGCGGCCGGACCGTCGAGACCTGGCGCGGGTACTTCGAGAGCTGGCCGGTCCCGTTCAAGTCCCTGGAGCACGTCCGCGAGTTCTTCGGCGACGCGGGCGGGTACTTCGCGGACTGCGTCGAGGAGCGTTCCGACGGGTTCCACCTGGTGGCGGACCTCGAAGACCTGTACGTGATCGCCGCCGAATGGGGCCGCCGGGACTACTGGGACGTCGTCACGGCGATCCGCTGCCCGCTGCTGCTGGTCGAGGGCGAGCACACGGCCATGCCGCCCGGCCAGCAGGCACTCGTCGCCGACCGGGTCGACGGCGCGAAACACCTGGTGGTCCCGGGCTCGGCGCACCTGCCCCACGACGAGGCCCCGGAGATCTACCGGGGTGCCGTCGAGGCCTTCCTCAGCCAGGTCCTGAACCGCTGAAGCCGCGCGTGAGCAGAAGGACGGCACACCGAGCGCGTCGTTGAGCCCGGCGCACCGACCTCCTGGTCACGTACGGGCCAGGTCCGCTCGCCAGGCCGCCGTCGAGCGGTCCGACGGCACGATCAGCGGCCAGACGTCGGCGCCGAGGAAGCCCGCCTCGTCGGACACCTTCGCCGCGGTGCACGTGTCGCGGGCCAACCCGGCCTGAGCGGACAAAGCGGTCACCGCGTCCTTTGTGGACTTCCCGAAGACCCCGTCGGTGGGAACCCCGAAGCCGGACGCGCGCAGGAACTGCTGCGCGAGCTGCACCTGACGGCCCGTGTCGCCAGGTTTGAGCAGCGGCCACTCCGCTTCGGCCCGCGCCACCGACACGCCGAGGACGCGCCCGACGGCGGTCCGCAGCTCCGGCAGCCGGTTGTAGAGCACCTGGCCGGGGCACTCGGTCGAGTTGAAATCGCGGTGGCCCTTGATGAACTCCGGCGCGATGCCGTACTGGCTCGCGATGTAGGCGACCAGCGAGACCAGTGAGTTCCACAGCGCCGGCGGCACGTCCACCGTGCTGTAGAGGCCCTCGTTCTCGATGCCGATGACCTCGCTGTTGTGGTTGCCGACGTTCGCGCCCTGGACGTGCTTGGTGCCGCCGCGCAGGATCTCCAGGCTGCGGTGCCGCCCTTCGGTGATGTACCCGCCGCGGCTGTTCGTGAACTGCTGGCCGCTGTCGATCCAGCCGTTCTTGTCCATGTGCAGGTCCTGGATGAACCGCGAGACGTAGAACGCACGCGCCAGCGAGAAGTCGTCGTTCATCGGCGGGTCGACCGCGTGGTGCACGACGATGTACGTCGGCTTGTGGTTCTCCACCACGATGGTGCCGGTGGCGGGCCGGGCGCCCCAGTCCGACGTCGGGTGGATCGCCGGTACCGGCACGGCTGCCGTGGCCGTCCCCGTGGTCGTCATCCCCAGTGCGCCGGCCGCGGTCGCGGTCACCCCCGCCTTGAGCAGGGTCCGGCGGTCAACAGTGACCATGCGGAAAACGGTAACTCCGCAGCGCGCCATTGACAACTATTGACCAACTTTGGTTGTAGCGCGTTAGTGTTCACCTGGCAGGGCGAAGAGGCCGTCGCGGGTCTGCTCCAGCAGGCCGTCGACCAGCAGGGAGTCCAGGCAGCGGTCGCGCTGCCCGCCGTCGTGCCACACCTGGTCCAGGCGCGCCTTCTCGACCGGTCCCTCGCTGCCGCGCAGGACGTCGAGCAGCCGCCCGCGGACGTACCGGTCGGTGCCCGCGTACCGCTGCACCGGCTTGGCCGGGCCGGTGTACTCCGGCCGCCCGGCGCGCTGCCACGCGCATTCGTCGTGGATCGGGCAGTCCGCGCACTTCGGGGACCGCGCGGTGCAGATCAGTGCGCCGAGCTCCATGATCGCCGCCGAGAACTTCGCCGCGGGCGCGTCTTCGGCCGGCAGCAGGGCCTCGACGTCGGCCATGTCCCGGGTGTTGGACGCCGGCCCGGCGTCCCCGGCCCCGTGCACCGCCCGCGCGACGACCCGCCGCACGTTCGTGTCGACGACCGGTGCCCGCCGTCCGTAGGCGAACGCGGCGACGGCCCGGGCGGTGTAGGCGCCGATCCCGGGCAGCGCGAGCAGAGTGTCCACATCGGACGGAACGACGTCGCCGTGCTCGCGCGCGATCACCCCGGCGGCCTCGTGGAGCCGCAGCGCCCGGCGCGGGTAGCCGAGCTTGCCCCAGGCCCGCACGACCTCGCCCTGCGAAGACGCGGCCAGCGCCGAGGGGACCGGCCAGCGCGCCATCCATTCGTGCCAGATCGGCTGCACCCGGACGACCGGGGTCTGCTGGAGCATGATTTCGCTGACCAGCACGCCCCAGGCCGTGCAATCCGGCGAGCGCCACGGCAGATCCCGGCCGTGCGCGGAGAACCAGTCGAGCAGTACGTCAGCGTCCACAGCCACGCCGGGAGGCTACTTCGCGTACTTCGGCAGCTCGCGGGCGACCTCGTCCGGAGACGGCATGGCGGCGATCTCCTCGGCGACCGCGCGGGCCGCTTCCCGGCAGGAAGACGCCTTCCGGGCCTGTTCGGCGACGGCTTCCGCGGTCAGCTCGCCAGGCAGCAGGCGCACCGCGGCCCCCGCGGCCACGAGCGCGTCGGCGTTGGCGAACTGGTCGGCGCCCTGCGGCAGGACGAGCTGCGGGACGCCCGCGGCGAGCGCACCGAGGGTGGTGCCGCTGCCGCCGTGGTGCACGACGAGGTCCGCGTGCGCGATCGCCGCCGCCTGCGGTACCCAGGCCTGGGCCGTCACGTGGGCCGGCAGCGGCCCGAGGGCCACTCCGCCGGTGGCCACCACGACGGGCGTGCCGAGCGTGGCCAAACCCTCGATCGCCGTCTTGAGCACCTCCGGGGTGCCGAACGCGGTGCCGAGGGTGAGGTAGACCAGCGGCCCCCGGAAGTCGCCCGGCTCGGCGAACGGCACCGGCCGCACCGGGACGCGCTCGGCGGTCGCGAGGAAGTCCGCGTCCTGCAGGGACGGCGGGCAGACGTCGAGGTGCACACCGCCGGTGGGACGCTCGAACCCGATGCCGGGCGGGAACATCCGCCCGAACCCGTGCCAGAGCGCCGGGATCCCGGCGCGCTCCGCCGCGACACCGACTTCCGGGACGCCCCACCCGTGCACGACCAGGTCCGGCCGCAGCCGCTGCAGGTCGGGCTCGATGTCCTCGGCGTAGATCTCGTAGAACGAGTCCGCCGGCCGGAACGGGTTCAGCTCCCGCAGCGACTCGTGGACGTGCTCGCCGGCGGCGAAGTGCACGTCGTGCCCGATGTCCCGCGCCGCGACCGCGAGCGGGACCATCGGGTACGTGTGGCCGGCCGAGGCCAGCCCGGCGAACAGGACTCGCAAGGCCTACTCGACCTCGGTGAGCTTCCCGGTCTTCACGTCGTAGACGAACCCGCGCACGTTCTCCGTGTGCGGCAGGTACGCGCTGCGCCGCACCCGCTCCACCGAAGTCCGCACGCTGTTCTCGACGCTGCGGAAGGCCTCGACCGACCACGTGGGCCGCAGGCCGGTGTCGGTCTCGAGCTCGTCCTTGAAGTCGTCCTCGGTCACCATCGAGAGGCCGCACTCGGTGTGCTGCACGATCAGCACCTCACGGGTGCCCAGCTTGCGCTGCGACAGGGCGAGCGAGCGGATCATGTCGTCGGTCACCACGCCGCCGGCGTTGCGGAGGACGTGCGACTCGCCCTGCAGGAGGCCGAACAGCTCGAACACCCGGATGCGGGCGTCCATGCAGGTCAGGATGGCCACCTGGAGCGACGGCTTGGGGGACGACCGGTCGCCGGGCGTCACCTCGCCGAGTTCCTGGTTGCGCTTGAGCAGTACGTCGATCGAGGTCATCGGTCACCTTCCGGCCAGTGGCCCCGCGGCGCGGGTCGTCCACTCCATTTGACCGGGTGACTACCCCGATGAGCAATGCGCTAAGAGCAATGTCACGAGGTCAGCCGCCGAACCACGGCTCGTCGACGGTCCGCGGCGGGCCCGACGTCCGCCCGACGCGCAGCTCGGTCGGCAGGGTGATCACCTTCGGCGCGCTGCGTTCGCCCGAGCTGAGCAGCAGCCGCCCGGCCGTCTTGCCCTTCTCCAGCACCGGCTGGTGGACCGTGGTGAGCCCGATCCGCTCGGCTTCGGCGATGCCGTCGAAGCCGGTCACCGTCAGGTCCTGCGGCACCCGCAGCCCGCGCCGCTCGGCCTCGGCCATGGCGCCGAGCGCGAGGATGTCGGAGGTGCAGATCACGGCCGTGATCTGCGGGTAGGCGTCCAGCAGCTGGCGGGCCGCGGACGCGCCGTCGTCCACCGTGTGGTCGAACCGCTCGACCACCGGGACGCCCGCCCAGTCGACGCCCGCCGCCGAGAACGCCACGGCGAGCGCTTCCAGCCGGGTGCGCTGGACGTGGAAGTGCGCGCCGCTCTGCCGCGTCGCGGAGACGAAGTCGTCGTTGCGCTCGCGGGCGAGGCGCATGCAGATGACGCCGACCTGCCGGTGGCCCAGCGTGACCAGGTGCTCGGCGATCTTGCCGACGGCCGCGGCGTCGTCCGGGCCGACGCGGTCGATGCCCTCGAGACTCGGCTGGTCGATGATCACCGTCGGCACCGGGCGCTCCAGCACGGCGGCCAGGTGCGGGTCGTCGTCCGGCACCGAATAGACGACGAAGCCGTCGACGCCCGCGCGGTGCACCGCGGCGACGTCCTCCCGGCCCGGGCTGGCCGGCACCAGGTGCAGGCCGACGCCGGCGTCTTCGCAGGCCAGCGCCAGTCCTTCGAGGACACCGACGGCGGCGGGGTCGCGGAAGGCGTAGGAGAGGTTCTCGGTGAGCAGCAGCCCGACCGCGCCCGCCTTGCGCGTGCGCAGGGAGCGGGCGACCGGGTCGGGGCCGGGGTAGCCGAGGCGCCGCGCGGTCTCGAGGACGCGGCGGCGCAGTTCCGGGGACAGCTGGTCCGGCCGGTTGTAGGCGTTGGACACCGTGGTCCTGGACACACCGAGCTCCGCCGCGAGCGACGCCAGCGTCGCCTGCCTCCGGGTGCGAATAGGACGGCCCATCTGCAAACCGTAACGGTTCAGATCGGTTTCCTGAAGAGACACCCCGCGTGGTCGATGTCTCGATCCGCATGCGCAGAGACGCATACACCAAAGCGGGATCTGATGGCCAGAAAGTCATCCGGATGGGGTAAGGTGAATCTGACAACGGTTTCCATTAGCGTCTTCAGGAGTCCCCGCATGAGTTCCCGTCGCACCAGGAGCGTGCTCGCCGCCGCTTCGGCCCTGTCCGTGTTCGCCTTGGCCGCGTGCTCCGGTGGGACGTCCTCCGACGGCGGCGGCGCGCAGGCGGGCGGTGACGGCAAGGTCAAGGTCGTCGCCTCGACCGACGTCTGGGGCAGCGTGGTCTCCGCCGTCGGCGGCGAGAACGTCGAGGTCAAGTCGATCATCCACGACCCGTCGGCCGATCCGCACTCGTACGAGACGACGGCGGACGACGCCCTCGCCGCGAAGGGCGCGCAGCTGCTGCTGTCCAACGGAGGCGGCTACGACGAGTTCTTCGGCAAGCTCACCGAGCAGGCGGGGAGCGCGAAGAAGCTCGTCGCCTACGACATCGCCGCGACCGGCGACGAGAACGAGCACGTCTGGTACGACCTGCCGGGCGTCGACAAGGTCGCCGACCAGCTCGCCGCGCAGCTCGGCGAGCTCAAGCCGGCGGCCAAGCAGCAGTTCACCGACAACGCGACGGCGTTCAAGGCGAAGGTCGACGCGCTCGAGAAGCGGCTCGAAGAGCTCGGGACCACCCACCCGGGGACGAAGGTCGTCGTCACCGAGCCGGTCGCGCACTACCTGCTGGCGAGCGCGAAGATCACCGACGCGACGCCCAAGGCGTTCTCGGACGCGGTGGAGAACGACACCGACGTCCCGGCCGACGCCGTCAATGCGTACCAGCAATTGATCGCGACCAAGCAGGTCAAGGCGCTGATCAACAACGAGCAGACGGTGACGCCGCTGACCCAGGACGTCGTCAAGCAGGCGAAGGAGGCCGGGCTCGGCGTGGTCGGCGTGACCGAAACGCTCCCCGCGGGTGTGACGGACTACATTGGCTGGATGACCGGGGAAGTCGACGAGCTGGCTGGGGCGTTGAAGTAGGCATGTCTCCCGCCTCCGATGACGTACGCCCCGCGGTCCGGGTCCGCGGGGCGGGCCTCGCGTTCGGCCCGCGCACCCTCTGGTCCGGGCTGGACCTCGTCGTCGAGCCGGGCGAGTTCCTCGCCGTGCTCGGCCCGAACGGCTCCGGCAAGAGCAGCTTCCTCAAGGCGCTGCTCGGCATGCAGGACCTGTCGGCGGGCACGGTCGAGATCGCGGGCGGCCGCCCGGGCGGCGCGAACCGCAAGGTCGGCTACATCCCGCAGCAGCGCGCGATCGACGAGTCGCTGACGCTGCGCGGCGTCGACCTGGTCGGGCTGGGTCTCGACGGGCACCGCTGGGGGTTCGGCTTCCCGGGCATCGCGGCCCGCCGCCGGCTCGTTTCCGAAGCGATCGACGCCGTCGGGGCCACGCGGTACGCGAAGCAGCCCGTCGGCCGGCTGTCCGGCGGCGAGCAGCAGCGGCTGCGGGTGGCCCAGGCCCTGGTCGGCGACCCCGAAGTGCTGCTCTGCGACGAGCCGCTGCTGTCGCTCGACCTGGCGCACCAGCGCGCGATCAGCGAGCTGATCGACGCCCGCCGGCGCACGGCGGGCACGGCGGTGCTGTTCGTGACGCACGAGATCAACCCGGTGCTGCCGTTCGTCGACCGGGTGCTGTACCTGGTCAACGGCCAGTTCCGGATCGGCAAGCCGGACGAGGTCATGACGACGGAGACGTTGTCGGAGCTGTACGGCACCCGCGTCGAGGTACTGAAGGTCGGCGGCCAGATCCACATCGCGGGCGCGCAGAGCGCGTTGTGCGAGGCGGAGCCGCACCACCACGAACACGACGTCGAAGAGCAAGTGGGCTGAGTCTTGGATCTGTTCGACTTCGGCAAGACCTGGGAGCTGATCACCGAGCTCGACGGCGTCCAGACGGCGCTGCTGGCGGCGGCGATCCTCGGCCTGGTGGCGGGCGTGCTGGGCCCGCTGATCGTGATGCGGCGGATGTCGTTCGCGGTGCACGGCACGTCCGAGCTGGCCTTCACCGGCGGCGCGGCGGCCCTGCTGCTCGGCATCGGCGTCGAGTACGGCGCGCTGATCGGCGCGGTGGTGGCGGCGCTGCTGCTGGGCATCCTGGGGGCGCGCGACGCCGACCGCGACTCGGTGATCGGCGTGATCCTGTCCTTCGGGCTCGGGATGGGCGTGCTGTTCCTGTCGTTCTACAAAGGACGGTCCGGGAACAAGTTCGGGATCCTCACGGGCCAGATCATCACGATCGATTCGACGAACCTGACGTTGTTCGTGGTGTCGTCGGTGGTGGTGCTGGCGGTGCTGGCCCTGGTGTACCGGCCGTTGCTGTTCGCTTCGGTGGACCGGAACGTGGCGGTGGCGCGCGGGGTCCCGGTGAAGACGCTGACCGTGGTGTTCGCGCTGCTGGTGGGTGTTTCGACGGCGTTGAGCGTGAAGGTGGTCGGCTCGCTGCTGGTGGTGGCCCTGATGGTGACCCCGGCCGCCGCGGCGGCCCGCGTGACGGCGTCCCCCTGGAAGGCGACGGTGCTGTCGGTGGTGTTCGCGGAGGTGTCGGCGATCGGCGGGATCGTGCTGTCGCTGGCGCCGGGCCTGCCGGTGAGCGCCTTCGTGACGGCGATTTCGTTCCTGATCTACGTGGTCTGCCGGGTGCTCGCCTGGCAGCGCGACCGCCGGACGCGCGTGAGCACGGTGGAACCGGCCCTCGCCGCGGCCGCCTGACCCAAGCGCCCCAATGTGGCGTTCGGGGGGGGCGTCGGACCCTCCGCCCCCAGGGG
>NZ_JBSGJD010000227.1:0-15957 GCF_053605405.1 Amycolatopsis sp. NPDC003861 | reverse complement strand
GCCGCCGCTTCCGGCGCCACCGCGAACGCGGCCGCGATCGCGATCACCGGACCGAGCAGAAGATCCTTGAAGCGCATAGGCGATTTTGCTGACACCCCAACAACGTCGGCAACGTCAGGCGGGTGTCGTCACCGGGAAGCGTGTGCCCGGATCGGGTGGATTCGGCCGCACCCCGTGGGGTAGCCGCCGACTCATGCACGCAACGAGCGGCCGCGGGGCGTACCGCGCCGGGCACCCCGTCGGCGAGGCCGAGGGCGCGGCGGCCCGGCAGGAAGAACCGTTGGGAGCGCCGGGAAAGCCGCTCGACCGCCGCTCGCCGTTCTTCACCGGGCTGCTCGCCGCGGCCGGCGTGGTCGTCACGATCGCGGTCGTCGAACTCCTCCTCGCCGCGTCCGACGTCCTGCTCCTGATCGGCATCGCGTTCTTCCTCGCCGTCGGGCTCGAGCCGGTGACCGCCCGCCTCACGCGCCGCGTGCCCCGCGCGCTGGCCACCGCGGTGGTCGTCGTGACCGGCCTGGTCGTCCTCGGCGGCGCCATCGCCGCGGCCGCCGTCCCCTTGGCCGATCAGGCGACGCAGCTGCAGGACGGCGCCCCGCGGTACCTGACCCTGCTGCGCGACCACGGCACCCTGCTCGGCCGGGCCAACGAAGCCTTCGGCCTGGAAGCCGCCGTCCGGTCCGTCCGGCTGTCCGACGTCGCGAAATCGCTCGCGGCGCTGCTCGGGGACGCCCTGATCGTCGTCGTGCTCGCCACCTACTTCGTCGCCGACTTCCCGCGGATCCGCACCGCGCTCTACCGGCTGGCCCCGCGGTCCCGGCGGCCGCGGGTGATCCTGATCGGCGACGCGGTCTTCCGGAAGGTGGGCGCGTACCTCGTCGGCAACGTCGTCGTGTCGCTGATCGCCGGAGCCGCCACCTTCGCCTGGCTCTGGGCGTTCGACGTGCCCTACTCGCTCGTGCTCGCGGTGCTCGTCGCCGTGCTGGACCTGGTGCCGGTCGCGGGTTCGGTGGCGGGCGGCGCCGGCACGACCCTCGTCGCGCTCACGGTGTCGGTGCCGGTCGGGCTCGCCACCTTGGGCTTCTTCGTCGGCTACCGGCTGGTGGAGGACTACGTGCTGCTGCCGAAGATCGTCGGCCGCGCCGTCCGGGTCCCCGCGCTCGTCACCGTCGTCGCCGTGCTGCTCGGGTTCGAGCTGCTCGGCGTCGTCGGCGCGTTCGTCGCGGTGCCGGTCGCGGCCGCGGTGCTGCTCGTCGTGCGGGAAGTGGCCGTGCACCGGCTCGACCGGACATGAGGAAACCGCCGAGCGGGGCACACCCCGCGCGGCGGTCCGACCGGATGGGTCAGTTGCCCTGGGCGGTCCCGCCGTCGGCGATCTCACCGGCGGCGCAGTTCTCCGGGTTCTGGCCCTCGGCCTCGTGCTCGCCCGGGGAGAGCACCGGGACGCCGATGCCGTTGGCGGTGTCCTGCACCGGCACCTGGACGCCGAGGACGTTGACGTTGTCGTCGCAGACGCCGCCGACGACGTTCAGGTTGTGCACGGCGTCGAGGTTCTGCACGTTGCCGACGAGACCGAACTGGTCGGTGGAGTCGATCGGGTGGCCGGCGACGCTGACGTTGGCCGCGGACGCGGATCCGCCGAGCACCGCCATCCCGGCGGCGAGGGTGGTGGCGACGAAGCCGAGCTGCTTGATCACGAGAGAACTACTCCTTCTGGGAACCCGCCGGAGGAGCCCGGCGGGGGATCGGGGAAAGGGAACGGGCCCGGCTTCGGTTCGCCGGGCCCGCGAAGATCCGTTAGGGTGCGGTCAGGCCGGGTGGGACCGGCGCACTTCTCCAGCGTCGTGGCCGGTCCCACCCGGGTCGGCGCCGTCCGGCGTCGCGGCGTGCCCGGAACGCGGAACCGGAGTGTGCAGCTCGCTCCGTGTTCCGGGCGCGCGGTGCGGCGTCGGCACTGGCGACCGTTTTCCCGTGCCCGGAGCCGGCTTCCGCACGCACGGGCGGCTCCGGGCACGGAAAACTCAGTGCCCCTGGCTGGTGCCGCCGTCGGACAGGCCGCTCGCGGCGCAGTTGGAGGGCGATTCGCCGCTGGCCTCATGCGAGCCCGGCGACAGGATCGGCACGCCGATGCCGTTGAGCGAGTCCTGCACCGGCACCTGGACGCCGAGGACGTTGACGTTGTTGCCGCACAGGCCGAGCGTCCCGTTGACGTTGTGGAGCACGTCGGTGTTGTTCAGGTTCACCAGGCCGACCTGGCCGGTGTAGTCGTAGCCGCCGTACTGGTGGCTCTGGTGGTGCCCGTGGTGGTGGTGCCCCTCCGGGGTGTCGGCCGCGGCGATGCCGCCGGCCAGGAACGCGCCGGCCGCCGCGGTGGCCGTGACGAACCCGATCTTCTTCAGCATGGATTGCTCCTCGGTGAACGATGTTCGGAGAACAGGACGGCAGTGAAGGTGTGTTCTCCGTCCTGTGTGAGGGAAAGGTACTGACGGCGGGGCGCGGTTTCCACTTCGTGCCACCATCGTGTGGGTACCGCGAGCCTCTGACCACGCCGGGTGTGGTCCGATCGGGTTAGTTGTTGTCTCCCAACTACTTCCAAGCTTTCGCTTGCAGGGTAAAGAATGTTCCGGGCACGCGAAAGAGCCCTGCGCCGGGTGGGCGCAGAGCTCTTTGCGGGCATTACCTATTCGGGCCAGGCCTCGGCTTCGGCCGTGAGCGCGGTGGTCACGTCGATTTCGCCCGACCGCACCCGCCACGCGAGCGAGTCCGGCCGGGGCTGCAGAAGGTGCCACCCGACGACGTCTTCGTCGCGGTAGCAGGGGTTTTCGTCGTCGCCGATGCCGAGTGCGGCGAAGTACTGGCGGGCGGGCCAGGTTTCGGGAACCCAGGCGCGGGCCCAGCGCACGACGATCCTCGCGAGGTCGTTGCGGCCGTCCGCCGGGTGGATCAGGCGGTCGCCGGTGGTGCAGATCAGGCGTGGTGTGTAGGTCGCGCCGAGTGGCGCGACGGCGAGTTCAGTGTTCATTCCTCCCCCGGTCCACGACAGTGGACGGTGTTGCCCGGCTCGGATGCGCTGCTGCGCTTGCGAAATGGGGAAGGACGGCCGGAGGCGGACGAGCGCACGCGGCGCGTCCCTGCACGGCTCCGTCTTGAACCGGCGACCATCTTACAAAGGACGGGAGGGAGCCGGAAACCGGGCCCCGCCGTCTTCGCCCGTTCCCGTGACGGCGCGAGTGGATGCGGCCGGCGGGGGTACGCCCCGGAAGACCGATTTCCGGAACGGAAGGAAGAACCGGGATGAACCACAAGGCAGGCAAGCTCTGCTGCGCCGGCGTGGCGGCCGCGGCCTTCGCGCTGACGGCCGCGGTGCCGGCATCGGCGGCGCCGGAGTTCGCGGCACCGGCGTGGCACCAGCAGACCGACAACGACGGCACGAACGACGGAAACAACGGCGACGACAACGACGACAACGGCCTGTGGGGCCTGCTCGGCCTGGTCGGCTTGCTGGGCCTGGCGGGCTTGGTGCGGCGCGGCCCCAAACCGGGAGCGATGGCGGGATACCCGGCGGCCGGCGCGAACCCGCCGGCGAACGCGTACCCGCCGGCCGAGCCGCGGCGGAACCCGCCCGGCGCTTGAGAGGTTGCGCCGTAGGGCCGGCCCCCACCGGGCGCTTCGGCGCCACCCGTTCGGCGCAACGGGCTTTCGGCCGCGTGGTTTTCGCCGGCCGCTCGAGCGCCGTCGAAACCCCCAGCCCGGCAACCGCCGGCCGTCAGTTCTGCCCTCTGCACCTCGCCGTTATCTATACCGCACACCCGAAATCCGCCCGGAGCCGGGGCACCACGACGACCGCGCCCCTGATCACAGCCGGGCGTCGGAGCACCGCAGAACCCGCACACCCGAGGACCACCCGGAGCCGGGGCACCACGAGCACCACGAGCCTGCCCACCCGGTGTCCGAGCACCGCAGAGCCCGCACTCCCGGCTGCCGCCGGATGCCCGGGTGACCCTGGTGCCGCGCACCGCGATTCCTCTCCTCTTCGCGCAGAACGTCCCGGCGCCGTCGGGCGTCGGGACGTTCTGCGTTTCCTTCTCTCCGAATGGCGCCCAGTTGTCAGGTCTCGGCACCGAGGAGGCCACAACGACCGGAAAACCGATCCCGTGGCCGCCACCCAGATTAGCGAAGCGCTCGCCGCGCAAGAAGTGTTTTCGCATCGTACCCTACTTAAGAGTGGCTTTCCCACCCCGTGGCAAATGCGCATGATTACCCATCATTTCTTCCCTTAAACCTCACGATCAGGTGAAAGTCCCGCATCACCCGGATCTGGCACCGCTCGCACCTTCGGTGAAGAAAACCCCGCCGATTCAGCCGTATATCGTAACCGTCCGACACGGACGAGTGATGGCATCACCGCCCGTAGTCGTCGCAGAAAAGCGTCGAAGAACCGCTTCACGCGATGTCGATGTTTGTTCCGGGGAACTCGCGAGACACGTACACCGTGCGAAATCAACCGGCGCCACCGGCCCCCGACATCCGCTCGCGTTATCGCCGATCGGCGCTCACCATGATCGCAGTCGGCATCGCACAATCTCCGAGGAGTACGACATGAAAAGTGCACTGACCCGAGCGCTCACGGTGTTCGTCACCGCGGCCGCGGTGACCTTGACGGGCGTGGGTGTGGCGACGGCGGGCGGGCCCGGCGGCAGCGGATCGTCGAGCACCACCAGCGCCGCGGCGGAGGTCCAGGGCCTGCGCGACCAGCTGACGTCGCGGGCGGACAACGGGGACGTGCCCGGCACGCAGGCCACCCTCGCCCGCCTCGACCCGCTGCTGTCGGATCTGGCCCAGGGCAAGCGGTACACCGTCCAGGCCGCGGCCAAGGACAGCGCGGCCACGGCGCAGAAGGACACCGCCGAAGCGCGCAAGGGCGTCGACGAACTCGCCGGCAAGCTGGCGGCCCGCCAGTCGCTGCCGCCGGTGTCGGCCCTGCTCAACGCGCTGCTGCAGCGGGTGCTGATCAGCCTGTCCGCGCTGGTGAACGACCTTCTCGGCGGGCTGCCCGTCCCGGTCGGCTGAGCCGGCCGGTCCCCCGGACGGACAAGCCGGCGACGGCCCGGCGCGGTTCCTCCCGCGCCGGGCTTTCGTCGTCCCGCACGAAGAAGCCCGGTACGGCGGGACCGCACCGGGCTTTCGTTGCCGCACAGGCTATTCGTAGACGACGTAAGCGGGCGTGGGGCTCAGCGCCAGGACGTCCGCCGGGGTCATCAGGTCCGCTCCGCGGCGGGTGTCCTCCTCGAAGAACAGCTTGAAGCCCGGCCGCACGTGGGCGGGCATGGTCGTCATCAGCGTCTTCCAGGTCGCCTTCTTGGCGGCGGCCGAACCGATGCCGTCGACCACCTTGACGACCGAAACCCCCTTGTGCGGCTTGAGGAGCTGCTCGTCCTGCACGACCGACGCGGCGACCTGGTGGTAGATCATGATCTTGGCGGGCAGGCGGTGCGCGTCGGCCAGGCCGCCGAGGTAGCGGGCGACCCCGTCGAGCTCGGCGCCGGTCGTGCGGCCGAACTTCTTGCCCGGGATGACGCCCGGTTCGACGGCCCATTCGGGGTCGAGCGCGACGCCGACGTCGGGCTCGGTCAGCCAGCGCTCGTACGCCTGGACCTCGGGCAGGAAGTCGGCGCGGCCGGGCTGGATGTTCAGCAGCAGCAAGCCGTTCATCGCCCGCGCGGCGTCGAGGTAGTCCCGCACGGTCGAGTCCTCGCAGCGGCTGCGGAACATGCCGTCCTCGCCGGGCGAGCGGTGCACGGTGGTGGCGATCAGCTCGACGACCGGGGTGACCGGACGTCCCTGCGGGAACGTCTCGATCTGGCGGCGCAGCGCGCTGCTCGCTTCGGTGAGATCACCGGTCATCCGGCCGAGCGCCTTCGCGCCGGGAGCACCGCAAAAGCCGACGAGCAAACCCTTTTCGAGCGGGTTCGGGGGTGGTGGCGGCGGTGGCGCCGCGACGGCTGCCGGGGCGGGCACGGCCAGCGCCCTCCCCCGCTGCAGCGCACCGCACGCGCTCGTGGCCAAGCCCGCGAGAGCGGCGGTGAGGACCAGGCGTCGATCGAAGGTTCGTTCGGCGGCGACCGCCTTTTTCGGGACCATCGCGGGAAAATACCCGTCGGCGATCTTCGCCAAACCCGTATCCCGCCGATCACCGAATCGTGCCGGGACCGCTTTCGAAGTCATGGTCCCGGCCTGCGGAAACGCGGATTTTTGCGCGGTGGCGCGCAGTTCCGCGCTCACCCGACCCGGTGGCCCGGCCCGCACCCGCGGCGGCCCGGACGCACACTTCCGGCATGCGTTGCCTTTTCCGGTTCGGGTTCACCGCTGTCTTCGCGTTGGCGGCCTGTGGTGGCCCCGCACCCGTCGCCCCGGCGCCCGCCCCGCCGCGTCCGGAGCCCGCCGCCGCGCCGGCCCGCATCACGCCCGCCGCCGCGCGTCAGGTGGGCGCCGACGAGCTGGGCCGGGTGCCGGTGCTGATGTACCACCGCATCGTCGCGCAGCCGAAGTCGGTCTACGAGCGCACGCCCGCCGACTTCACGGCGGAACTCGAGCGCCTCGCGGCCGAGGACTACGTCCCGATCACGACGGCGGAACTGGTGTCCCGCCGCCTCGACCTCCCGGCGGGGGCGCACCCGGTGGTCCTGACGTTCGACGACGGCGACCCGACGGTGTTCCGCCTGAGCCCGCAGGGCCGGCCGGAGGCGGGAACGGCGATCCGCATCCTGCTCGACGTCGCGGCGGCGCACCCGCGGTTCCGCCCGGTGGCAAGCTTGTACGTCAACGAGCACCCGTTCGGCGGCGACCCGGACGGCCGCGCACTGCGCTGGCTCGCCGACCACGGTTTCGAGATCGGCAACCACACGCGCCACCACACGAACCTGCGCACGGCCACGGAAGCCGCGGCCACGGCGGCGATCGCGGAGGAGGACGCGCTGATCCGCCAGGCGGTGCCGGGTTACCAGCCGAAGACCTTGGCGCTGCCGTACGGGAGCCGCCCGCATCGGCCGGGCCTGGCGGTCCAGGGCCCGGGTTACGCGTACGGCGGCGCGCTCCTGGTGGGAGCGGGCCCGGCACCAGCACCGTGTTCGAGCAAGTTCGACCCGGCGGCGATCCCCCGCATCCGCTCGCAGTCGGCGGGCAAGGAGTCGGAGTACGGATCGGCCCACTGGCTCGACGAGCTGGGAGCGCCATCGGCCCACCGCTACACATCGGACGGCGACCCGTCGACGGTGTCGTACCCGCGGTCCGAGGGCGCGGTGGCGCCGGAGTGTGCGAGCGTGGCCCTTGCCTACTGAACGCCACCCGATGGCGCGGGTGGATTGGCTCCCCCAGCCGCGCCGCCGACCGCAGCCCGGGACGGCGGTGAGGTCGCCCCGCATCCCGGCCCCGGCGGTTCCGGTCGAGGGAAGCGCGGCTGCACCGCCGGTTGCGCCGGGTCGCGTGGCGGCGGCACCGGCTCAGGTCGCTGCGGCCCCGGTGGCTCCGGTCGAGGAGGGCCCGGCTGCGCCGCAGTTCGCGGCTGGGCGCCCGGCGGCGGCCCGCGAGGCGCAGGTCGCTGCGGCCCCAGTGGCTCCGGTCGAGGAAAAAGCGGCTGCACCGCGGGTCGCGCTGGGCCGCCCGGCGGCGATCCCGACGCGCGAGGCTCAGGTCGCTGCGGCGCAGGCGACTGCGGCCCCGATGGCTCCGCCCGCGCCGAGTCGCCCGGCCATGCCGAGCCCAGCATCCGCGCCGGGGCCACGCACATCCGCCGAAGCAACGATCGCGCCGACCCACCCCGCCGCACCGAGCCCGGCACTCACCCCCGAGCCACGAACCACAACCGAAACGGCGGCCCCGCCCGGCCCAACTCACCCGGCAACCACGAGCCCCTCCTCCGCTCCCGAGCCGACCCGCCCCTCCAAACACCCCGGCACCCTCTCCGTCGCCCCCGCGATCTCGGTCGGCCCGCCGGCCCCCCGTGTCCCCCACCCCCGCGCCGCCACCCCCGAACCACCCGCCCCACCCCTCGCACCGCCGGCCCCCAAGCCGGACCAAGCCGCCTGGTGGCCGCCCGCCGTGCTTGTCTTCGCCGTTGCTCTTGCCCTCGCCCTTCTTCTCACCCCCGAAGCCGCCCAGCCGCGGCGGGTCTCCGGGGTTGCCTCCGCCCAGCCCACCACGGAGACCGCTCCCCCCAAACCCGCCCCCGAATCCGCCGCCCTGCCCGAAGGTGTTCCCGTCACCGAAGCCGGCGATGGGGCCTGGCACGTCGTGCCCGGCGGTGGGCACGACATCGGTACCGGGGAAAAGCTCCTCACCTACACCGTCGAAATCGAGGACGGTGTCGACCTCGCCGGCTTCGGCCACGACGTCGACGCCATTCTCGCCGACCCTCGTGGCTGGGCCGGCCGCGGCGACGTCACCTTCCGGCGGGTCGACGGCGACGATCCCGACGTCCGGATCAGCCTGACCACCCCCGGCACCGCGCGGCGCCCGGACCTCTGCGGCTTCAGCATCCCCTTCGACTCCTCCTGCCGCCTCTCGCGCGAGCACCGGATCGTCGTCAACCTCGCCCGGTGGCTGCGCGGCGCCCACTCCTACGACGGCGACCTCCCCGGCTACCGCGCCTACGCCATCAACCACGAGATGGGCCACGCCCTCGGCCTCGGCCACGTCAGCTGTCCCGCCTCCGGCGCGCCGGCGCCGGTGATGATGCAGCAGACCTTCGGGCTCTCCAACACCTACCTCGCGAACCTCAACCGCGCCGAACCCGGGGCCGCCACGAAGGTCCGGCCGGACGGCGCCGTGTGCCGCCCGAACCCCTGGCCGCGCTGACTGGTTTGGACCGCCGCCCGGCGGGGTACCCGCCGCCCCTCTGGGAGGGGTGTGCCATGGTGCGGAAACTTCTGGCCGGTACGACGACGATCCTGCTTCTCGCCGGGTGCGGCGGGGTCGGCCGCGGTGGCGGTCCCGAAGCCACCTTGACGACCATGGGCTTCGGCCTCGGCGACGAAATCGCCACCACCCGGGCCGACCTGGCGGGCAAGGCGATTGCGCCCGCCACCGTCAAGATCGGCGGCAGTGCCTTCGACGCCCAGCAGTTCCTCGCCTCCGTCGCGTCGCACACCCCACCGGACCTCGTCTACCTCGACCGGCAGCTCCTCGGCACCTACGCCGCCCGCGGCACCCTCGAACCCCTCACCGACTGCATCGCGAAGCAGCACATCGACGTCAGCCAGTACCGGCCGGCCGCGCTCAAGGAAGTCACCCTCGACGGCAAGGTCTACGGCCTGCCCGAGTTCTACGACAACCGGGTCCTGCTGGTGAACGACGCCGCCGTCGAAGCGGGCGGGCTGACTCCCCGGGACGTCGATCCCGCGGACCGGGCGAAGCTGACCACGGCCGCGCAGAAACTCACCGTCCGCAGCGGCGGCGGGCTGTCGCGGATCGGCTTCGACCCGAAGATCCCCGAGTTCCTCCCGCTGTGGGCCAAGGCCAACGGTGTCCGGATGCTCAGCGACGACGGCCGCACCGCGCACCTCGACGATCCGCGGCTGGCCGAAGCCCTGACGTACGCCAAGTCGCTGATCGACGCCCAGGGCGGCTGGAGCACGGTCAAGGCCTTCCGCGACTCGTTCGACTTCTTCGGCGAGAAGAACCCGTTCAAGCAGGGCCAGCTGGCCGCCACCCTGATGGACGACTGGTACCTCAACGTCCTCGCGAACTACTCCCCCGACGTGCGGATCTCCGCGGCGCCGTTCACCGACACCGCCGGCACCCCGATCGACTGGGTCACCGGCAGCGCCTGGGTGATCCCGGCCGGGAGCACCCACAAGGAGCAGGCCTGCACCTGGATCAAGACGATGACCGACGCGCCGGCGTGGGTGGCCGCCGCCAAGGCGCGCGCCGAGAAGCGGAAAGCCGCCGGCAAGGCGTTCACCGGCGTCTACACCGGCAACCGCGTCGCCGACCAGGAGATCTTCGGCAGTCTCGTGCAGCTGGCGGACCGGCCCGCGTTCGACGCCGCCGTCCGCACCGTGCTGAAAGCCCAGGACAACGCCTTCACCATGCCCGCCTCCCCGGCCGGTTCCGAGTTCAAGACGGCGTGGCAGAACGCCGTCAACCGGGTGCTTTCGGGCGAGCAGCAGCCCGCCGACGCCCTGCGCCAGGGCCAGCAGGAAGCTCAGCGGGCGCTGGACGCCGCCCGGTGAAGCGGCGTACGCGAGACGCCTGGGCCGCGTATGCCTTCCTGTCCCCCTGGATGATCGGGTTCGTCGTCTTCATGGCGCTGCCGATGATCGCCAGCCTGGTGCTCTCCTTCACCGACTACGACGCCCTGCGCTCGCCGGACGCCGTCGGCTGGGCCAACTACCAGCGGCTCCTGGACGATCCGGCGGTGCGCAAGAGCTTGGTCAACACGCTCGTGTACACCGTCATGTCGGTGCCCGCCACGATGGCCGTCTCGCTGGCGCTGGCCTCGCTCCTCACGCGGGCCGGGCGCCGGTCGGCCGGGTTCTTCCGCACCGTGTTCTACCTGCCCGAAATCACCCCGAAGGTCGCCGTCGGCGTGCTGTTCCTGATCCTGTTCAACGGTCAGGCCGGCCTGGTCAACGCCGCGCTCGGGCTGGTCGGCATCGACGGTCCACAGTGGAGCACCGACGGCCCGTGGGTGAAGCCGGGCCTGGTGCTCATGCACCTGTGGTCGGTCGGCAGCACGGTGGTGATCTACCTGGCCGCGCTGCGCGGCGTGCCGCGGGAGCTGTACGAGGCCGCCGAGCTCGACGGCGCGTCGGCGTGGCAGCGGTTCCGGCGGATCACCGTCCCGATGATCAGCGGCGCGCTGTTCTTCACCTTGATCGTCCAGACGATCGCGGCGCTGCAGTCGTTCGACGAGGCCTACACCGCGTTCTACGGCTCCGCGGCCTCGGCGACCTACAGCAACGACGCGGCGCTGTTCTACCTGATCTACCTCTTCCAGCAGGCCTTCGAGTTCCTCCACCTCGGGTACGCCTCGGCGATGGCGTGGCTGCTGTTCGTCGTCATCCTGGCGATCACGCTCGTGCAGGTCCGGCTGAGCCGCCGGTTCGTGTACTACGAAGGCGGTGACCGGTGACGGCCCGCCGGGCGGTCCGCTGGACGGCGCTGGCCGCGGCGACGGTGCTGTTCCTCTACCCGTTCGTCTGGCTGCTCAGCGCCTCGGTGAAGCCGCGCGCGCAGGTCTTCGACAACGTGCTCATCCCCCGCACCTGGGCCTGGGACAACTACGTCGAGATCTGGCGGGCGGCGCCGGTCGCGGCCTGGTTCGTCAACAGCGTCGTGGTGTCGCTGGCGGCGGCCGTGGCGGTGACGCTGACCAGTTCGCTGGTGGCGTTCGGCTTCACGTACTTCCGCTTCCCCGGCCGCACCGCGCTCTTCGGTCTGGTGCTGGCCACGATGATGCTCCCGGCCGCGGTGACGATGATCCCGGTGTACCTGATCTGGAACAGCGTGGGCCTGGCGCACACGCAGGTGCCGCTGTGGGCGGGGAACCTGTTCGGCAGCGCGTTCTACATCTTCCTGCTGCGCCAGTTCTTCCTCGGCCTGCCGCGCGAGGTGTTCGAGGCCGCGCGCGTCGACGGCGCGAGCCACTGGACGCTGTTCTGGCGCATCGCCGTGCCGCTGTGCCGCCCGGCGCTGATCGTCAGTTTCGTGTTCGAGCTCAAGGCGAGCTGGTCGGACCTGCTCAAGCCGCTGATCTACCTGCGCGACCCGGCACTGTACACGCTGCCCCGCGGGCTCAAGGCGCTGTCCGACCAGTTCGGCCAGGCCGGCGAGCAGCGGTGGGAGATCGTGCTGGCCGGCAGTGTCATCACGACCGTGCCGCTGCTGATCGTGTTCTTCGTGGCCCAGCGCCACTTCCTCGCCGGGATCACGACGGAGGGTCCCACGGCCACTCGGTGAGCGCGGTGCGCATCAGGCGGGCCGCAGCGGGCAGGCGGTCGCCCGCGGCCCAGAACAGCGTGATCGTGCGCCGGCAGTCCGGGCTGTCCACCGGGACCCAGGCGACCGGCACCTGCGCGGCGACGCGGCGGGCCATCGCCGGGTTGAGCCCGACGCCCATCCCGGCGCTGATGAGTTCCTGGATCGCGCCCGGTTCGTCGCCCTCGAAGACGATCTTCGGCGTCAGGTCGCGGGTGGCGAAGAGCCGGTCGAGCAGCCGCCGGTGCCAGTGCCCGCGCCGCGCGGTGACGAACGGCTCGCCGGCGAGGTCGTCGACGCCCACCGAGGCGCGGTCCGCCAGCCGGTGCCCGAGCGGGGTGGCCAGCAGCACCGGCTCGTCGAGCAGCCGCACCCCGGCCAGTCCTTCGTCGGGGATCGGTTGCGAGGCAACGCACAGGTCGACCTCGTGGGCCCGCAGCGCCCGCGCCATCGCCTCGGCGGGCAGCTGGTGCAGCTCGATCTCGACGTCCGGGTGGGCCCGCTTGAACGCGGCGAGCGGCCGGGTGAGCGTGAGGAAGGTTTCCGACGCCAGCCGCACCGTGCCGAAGCCCTCCGCGTCGGCGACCGCCCGCCGCCCCGCGTCCAGCTCCCCGAGGGCGCGCTCGACATAGCCGCGGAAGAGCTTTCCGGCGTCGTTGAGCCGGAGCCGGCCCGCTCGGTCGAACAACGGCGTGCCGAGCTCGTTCTCCAGCCGCGCGATGGTGCGGCTCAGCGACGGCTGGGCGACGCGCAGCTCTTCGGCCGCGCGGCTGAGGTGCTCCAGCCGGGCCACCACGAGGAACTGCCGCAGCGTCCCCAGGTCCACGTCATGCCTCCCGCGTCATAACGGCATAGCGATATTGATCTTAGACATGATGACTTCCCGGTCATAGCTTCGGAGTGTGGAAAGAACCGGGAAAGCGAGTGGGGTGCTGCGGGTCGTGGCGAGCGCGCACCTGGTGGCGATCGCCGGCCAGCCGGTGTTCGCGGGGGTGTACCTCAGCGGCGACTACGACGGCCTGCGCCTGCACGCGACCGGGGCCGACGTCGTCACGTCGCTCGGGTACGTGCAGCTGATCGTCGCAATCGTGGTGTGGATCCGGTTGCGGCGGGCGTGGCCGTTCGCCGCCACGGCGGCGGTGGCCGCCGCGGAGACCGTCCAGTACTTCGCCGGGCTGGACGGCGCGTTGTGGCTGCACCTGCCGCTGGGCGTACTGACCGTCGCCGGGCTGGTCGTGCTGGTCGTCGCCCTGTGGCGCCGGTGGTGGGAGGCCGTCGATGCGTGATCTGAGCCGTCGCCAGGTGCTGCGCCTCGGCGGCGCCTTCGGCCTGCTTACCGCCACCGGGCTGTCCACCGCGGCCGCGCTGTCCCGGCGGCCGGCGCTCACCGGCGCCGAACTCCGCAGCGCCGTCCCGCTGCCACCGCCGTTCCGGGTGCCGCTGCCGCTGCCCCGGGTGCTGTCACCAGTCGCTCCCGGACGCTACGAGATCACCCAGCGCGTGGCGGACATCGAGATCCTGCCTGGGATCCGGACGCCGATGTGGACCTACGACGGCACGTTCCCGGGGCCGACGATCGAGTCGCGCCGGGGTGAGCCGATCACCGTGACCCACCGCAACGAACTGCCCGTGCCGACCGTCGTGCACCTCCACGGCGGCCGGACGCCCGCGGACTCCGACGGCTACCCGACCGACCTCGTGCTGCCCGCGGACTGGACTCCCGCCCACCACGCGATGCCCGACCCGCGGGCCGTGCGGACGCGCCTCACCCGCAGCTACACGTTCCCGCTCGACCAGCGGCCGGCGCTGCTGTGGTACCACGACCACCGGATGGACTTCACGGCTCCGGCGATCTGGCGCGGCCTCGCCGGACTGCACATCGTGCGCGACGACGCCGAAGAAGCGCTCGGGCTTCCCGCGGGAGCACGGGAACTGCCGCTGCTGATCGCCGACCGTGCGTTCGCCGCCGACGGCAGCCTCGACTACCCGTCGGTGGACGGGACCCTCCGGGACCGGCCGGGCGTGCGGGAGAGCTTCCTGGGCGGCGTGCTCGGCGACGTGCTCCTGGTCAACGGCGCGCCGTGGCCGGTGCACGAAGTGGACGCGGCGAGGTACCGGCTGCGGATCCTCAACGCGTCGAACGCCCGGCACTACGAACTCGAGGCGGTCACCGACGACGGGCGCCGGCTTCCGCTCGTCCAGATCGGCGCCGACCAAGGGCTGCTCGCCGCGCCCGTCACGCACGCCACCCTGCCGATCGGGCCGGCCGAGCGCTACGACGTCGTCGCCGACTTCGCGGGCGTCCCGGTCGGCGGCCGCGTCCGGCTGCGCAACCGGCTCGGCTCCGGCCGCACCGCCGAGGTGATGGCCTTCCGGGTCGCGCGCCGCGCCCGGGACGACAGCCGCGTTCCCGCTGTCCTGTCGACGGATCTGCCGTCGTGGGACCGGCCGGCCCGGGTCCGCGACTTCTCCTTCCGCGCCGGGCAGCTGGAGCACGGGCGCGGCTGGGTGATCGACGGGCGGGCGTTCGACCCGGCCCGCACGGACGTCACCGTCCCCCTCGGCGACGTCGAGGTGTGGCGGCTCGTCGCCGACGTCCACCACCCGGTGCACCTGCACCTGGCGGGGTTCCGCGTGCTCTCGCGCGGCGGGCGGCCGCCGCTGCCGCACGACGCCGGGCTCAAGGACACCGTTGCGCTGCGCCCGGGTGAAGCGGCGGAGATCATCACCCGCTTCGACGGCTACCGCGGCCGGTACCTCTTCCACTGCCACAACGCCGAACACGAGGACATGGGCATGATGGCGAACCTCGAAATCACCTGACACGGGCTGTCGCGCTTCGTCACCCGGTCGTGGCGGGGTCGATCTCCAACGGGGGTCGGCAAACCCGTCCCGACCACCTGCGGCGCGGGTTCCGCTGGGCCGGACGGGCAAGGACCACGAAGCCCGAGTGAATCTTCTTGTCCCTGCGAAACTCCCGCCACTAGCGTCTTCCGTGAGGGACCGGATCCCTTTGCTGTCAAGGAAACGAACGAGGAGTGCCATCGATGACCGCTCTCGAGAAGCCCGTGACCCGCACCGCGTACCAGCAGTCGGTCGCCGACTACTGGAACGCGGAGAAGGATCCGGTGAACCTCCGGCTGGGCGACGTCGACGGCCTCTACCACCACCACTACGGCCTCGGCGACTACGACCCGGCCGTGCTCGAAGCCCCGGCCGCCACGCGCGACGAAGCGATCATCGCGGAGATGCACCGGCTCGAGACCGCGCAGGCGGACGTCCTGCTCGACCACCTGGGCCCGATCTCGCCGGAGGACCGGCTGCTCGACGCCGGCTGCGGCCGCGGCGGCACGAGCGTCATGGCCCACCTGCGGTTCGGCTGCCAGGTCGACGGAATCTCCATTTCGGAGCAGCAGGTCGGGTTCGCCAACGCGCACGTGCGGCAGCGCGGGATCGACGGCTCGGTGCGCTACCACCTGAAGAACATGCTCGACACCGGCTTCGCATCCGGGGTGTTCCAGGGCATCTGGAACAACGAGAGCACGATGTACGTGGACCTGAACGACCTGTTCGCCGAGCACGCGCGGCAGCTCAAGCCCGGCGGCCGGTACGTGACGATCACCGGGTGCTACAACGACGTCACGGGCGGCCGGTCGCGCGCGGTGAGCCAGATCGACCAGCACTACATCTGCAACATCCACGCCCGCGGCGACTACTTCAAGGCGCTGGCCGCCAACGGGTTCGTGCCGATCAACGTCGTCGACCTGACGGCGGCGACCATCCCCTACTGGGAGCTGCGGGAAAAGTCGTCGGTCGCCACCGGCGTCGAGAAGCCGTTCCTGACCGCCTACCGCGAGGGCAGTTTCCACTACCTGCTGATCGCCGCCGACCGCGTCTGAGGCGGGCGGGGTGACCGGGGAGAGCACCACATGTCCACAGTGGACCGTCGGCGGCCTGCCGGCGGTACCCTTCGGGCTCGGGACG
>NZ_JBSGJD010000226.1:0-16177 GCF_053605405.1 Amycolatopsis sp. NPDC003861 | reverse complement strand
TGGACGGTGCGTCCACAAGGGCCCGTTCGCGCGCCCGGCTCGTCAGCCGGTGACGACCTTCCCGTTCTCGACCTTGACCGGCACGCTCGGCAGGGGCTTGTTCGCCGGGCCCTGCTTGACCTCGCCGGTGAGCGCGTTGAACACCGAACCGTGGCACGGGCAGACCAGGTCGGCGCCCTTCGGCGTCACGGTGCAGCCCTGGTGCGTGCACACCGCGCTGAACGCGGCACAGGCCGACTCGGACGTCCGGGCCACGATCACGTCGGAGCCGTCCGGGGCCTTCGCCGCCTTCGCCTGCCCGACCGGGACCTCGGCGAGCGCGACCAGCGGCGTCCCGGCGGCGATCGGGGCCTGCGCGGTGCCCGACTTGCCGTTCGATTCCGACGAGCAGGCGGTGAGGGCGACGGCGCCGACGGCGGCACCGGCGACGGCGGCACCGGTGGACAGGACGGTGCGGCGGGAGTGCAGTTCGGCTGTCATGCCCTTATCAACGGGATCGCCACCCGTTCGGTTCAATTTCCGGTGAACCGGATCGCCCCCTGCTCCGTGTATCTACCGGAGTGGGTGTGGAGTGGAGGAACGATCATGGTGAGTTGGGTTCTACGCATCGTCGTGGCGGCCGCGCTGCTCGGCTCGGCGGGCGTGCACTACTTCTTGTGGACGCAGGACTACCCCGGCCTGACCGGCACGCTGTTCCTGCTCGACGCGATCGCCGGACTGGTGCTGGCGATCGCGGTCCTGGCCTGGCGGCACTGGCTGCCGGCGCTGGGCGCGGTCGGCTTCGGGGCGCTCACGCTCGGGGCGTACGTGCTGGCCGCGACGGTCGGGTTCATGGGGAACCACGACCAGTTCAACAGCCAGCCGGAGTACTGGGGCGTCATCACGGAGGCAGTCTGCATCGTGGGCGGTCTGGCGCTGCTGTTCGTGAAGGACCGGCGCCGGGTCGCGGCCTGAGTTCGTGGGAGAAGTCGCCGAAGAGGCGCTCATGCGCGCGCTGCACGAGGACCACGCGGCGGCGCTGTGGTCCTACGCCCTGCACCTGACCTCCGGTGACCGGATCCGGGCCGAGGACGTCGTCCAGGAGACGCTGCTGCGGGCCTGGCGCTCGCCGGCGGTGCTGGACCAGTCGCAGGGCTCGGCGCGGGCGTGGCTGTTCACGGTGGCCCGGCGGATCGCCATCGATGGCTGGCGGTCGGCGTCGGCCCGGTCGGAGGTGCCGACCGACCGGCCGCCGGACCGCGTAATCGCCGACGGCACCGACCGCGCGGTGCAGGGCTGGCTGGTCGCCGAGGCGCTGGCCGAGCTGTCGGAACGGCACCGCGAGGTGCTGCTGCTGTGCTACTTCCAGGGGTATTCGGTCGCCGACGCGGCACTGAAGCTGGGGGTGGCCGAAGGGACGGTCAAGTCGCGCACGCACTACGCGTTGCGCGCGCTCCGCCTGGTGCTGGAAGAGAGGGGAGTGACCCAGTGAGCGAAGATCCTTTCGCGACGTTCGACGCCGCGTACGTGCTCGGGGCGCTCGCCCCGGAGGACCGCCAGCGCTTCGAGGAGCACCTGCGCACGTGCGACCGGTGCGCGGCTTCGGTGCGCGAGCTGGCGGGGCTGCCCGGGCTGCTGGCCAGGGTGGACGCACCGGCGTCGCTGCCGGACCCCGGTCCGCCCCCGCCGGACCTGCTCCCGGTGGTGCTCCGGCGGGTGCGGCGCGGCCGCCGGATCCGGCTCGCGGTGACGTCCGCGTCGGCCGCGCTGGCGGTGTCGGCCTGCGTGGCGCTGGCGGTGGTGGCCTCGGCGCCCGCTCCCGCCTTGCCCGCTCCGCCGCCTTCGGTGGCGATGACGGCCCTGGGCCAGTTCCCGGTCCGCGCGGACGCCCGCCTGGCGGCGTTCGACTGGGGCACCCAGGTCGACATGTCGTGCAGCTACACGGGCGGCCGCAGCGGCGGCGAGTACGTCCTGGTGGCGATCTCGCGCTCGGGCGTGGAGACCCGGCTGGCGACCTGGAAGGCCCTCCCGGACAACACGGCCCGCCTCTCGATCGGCACGGCCGTGCACCAAGCGGACCTGGCGGCCCTCGAAGTCCGCCTGGCCGACGGCCTCCCCCTGCTCCGCCTGACGCTCTGAGCCGGTGGCTCATCCGGGCCGCAGGGGGTCCCGGATGAGCCACCACCCCGCCAGTCACGCGAGTTACGCCTCCAGTCACGTGAGTTACGCCTCCAATCACGTGAGTTACGCCTGCAATCACGTGAGATGCGCCTTCGGACACGCGAGCCGCCCCTCCAGGGATGCGGAGTGACCGGAGGCATGTCCCGGCCCGGACCGCGGCCGTGACAGGATTGAGCCCATGTTGCGCTGGATCACCGCAGGTGAATCGCACGGACCCGCGCTGGCCGCCGTGCTCGAAGGGATGCCCGCGGGCGTTGCCGTCACCACCGCCGACGTCACCGAGCAGCTGGCCCGCCGCCGCCTCGGGTTCGGCCGCAGCCCGCGGATGGGGTTCGAGACCGACCACATCGAGTTCCTCGGCGGCGTCCGCCACGGTCTCACCCAGGGCGGCCCGGTCGCCGTGCACATCGAGAACGCTGAGTGGCCCAAGTGGGAGCAGGTCATGGCGGCCGACCCGGTGGACCCCCAGATCCTCGAAGGCCTCGCGCGCAACGAACCGCTCACGCGGCCCCGCCCCGGCCACGCGGACCTGCCCGGCATGCAGAAGTACGGCTTCGACGAGGCCCGGCCCGTCCTGGAGCGCGCGAGCGCCCGCGAGACCGCGTCGCGGACCGCGCTCGGCACCGTCGCCCGCAACTTCCTCAAGCAGCTGCTCGACGTCGAAATCCTCAGCCACGTCGTCTCGATCGGCGGGGCCGACGCGCCCGAGGGCCCGCTCCCGCAGCCGGGCGACCTGGCCGCCATCGACGAGAGCCCGGTGCGCTCCTTCAGCCAGGAAGGCACCGACGCCATGGTCGCCGAGGTCGACGCCGTGCGGAAGGCGGGCGACACCGTCGGCGGCGTGATCGAGGTCCTCGCCTACGGCCTCCCGCCGGGCCTCGGCTCGCACGTCCACTGGGACCGCCGGCTCGACGCCCGCCTCGCCGGCGCGCTGATGGGCGTCCAGGCGATGAAGGGCGTCGAGGTCGGCGACGGCTTCACCACCGCACGCCGCTGGGGCAGCCAGGCGCACGACGAGATCGACCGCGGCACCGGCCCGGTCGGCGTCACCCGCCGGTCCAACCGCGCGGGCGGCCTCGAAGGCGGCATCACCAACGGCGAGCCGCTGCGGGTCCGGGTGGCCATGAAGCCGATCTCGACCGTCCCCAAAGCACTGTCCACAGTAGACGTCAAGACCGGCGAGCCCGCGGTCGCGATCCACCAGCGGTCGGACGTCTGCGCCGTGCCGCGCGCCGGGGTCGTGCTGGAATCGGTCGTGGCGCTCATCCTCGCCGACGCCGCGCTCGAGAAGTTCGGCGGCGACTCGCTCGCCGAGAGCAAGCGCAACGCCGAGGCCTACCTCAAGGCGCTCGAGGAGCGGTGGTGAGTCCGCGCGCGGTGGTCGTCGGCCCGCCCGGTTCGGGCAAGAGCACGGTCGGGCCGCTGCTGGCGGCCGCGCTCGGCGTCGGGTTCCGCGACAGCGACGACGACATCGTCGCGCGCGCCGGGCGCAGCATCTCCGACATCTTCGCGGACGACGGCGAACCCGCTTTCCGCGCCCTGGAAGAAGAAGCGGTCGCGACGGCGCTGGCGGAGCACGACGGCGTGCTCTCCCTCGGCGGCGGCGCACCGCTGACGCCGGGCACCCGCGCCCGGCTGGCCGAGCACACCGTCGTGTTCCTCAACGTCGGCCTCGCGGCGGGTGTGCAACGCACCGGCCTGTCGAGCGCGCGGCCGCTGCTGGCCGGGGTGAACCCCCGCGCCACCTTCAAGAAACTGCTCGACGAGCGGGTGCCCGTCTACCGCGAGGTCGCCACCGTCGAGATCGTCACCGACGACCGGACGCCCCCCGAGATCGTCGCGCACCTCGTGGCGGAGCTCGCCGCTCCCGCCGAAGCCAAGGAGTGAGTCACCCCGTGTCCGATCCGGTGCGGATCACCGTCGCCACCGCCCAGCCCTACGACGTCGTGATCGGGCGCGGCCTGCTCGGCGACCTCACCGAGCACCTGGCCGACGCCTCGAAGATCGCGCTGATCCACCCGCCCACGCTGACCACCACCGCCGAAGCCATCCGCGACGAGCTCAACGCCGCGGGCCTCGACGCCCACCGCGTCGAGATCCCGGACGCCGAGGACGGCAAGGCGCTGACCGTCGCGGGTTTCTGCTGGGAGGTGCTCGGCCGGATCGGGCTGGACCGCCGCGGCGCCGTGGTCGGCCTCGGCGGCGGCGCCGTCACCGACCTCGCCGGGTTCGTCGCGGGCACGTGGATGCGCGGGGTCCGGCTGGTCAACGTCCCGACCACGCTGCTGGGCATGGTCGACGCCTCGGTCGGCGGCAAGACCGGCATCAACACCGACGCCGGCAAGAACCTCGTCGGGGTGTTCCACGAACCGAGCGCGGTGTTCGTCGACCTCGCCACGCTGGAGACGCTCCCGCCGAACGAGCTCGTCGCCGGGATGGCCGAGGTCGTCAAGGCCGGGTTCATCGCCGACCCGCGGATCCTCGAGCTGGTCGAGGCCGACCCGGCCGCCGCGCTCGACGCGACCGGGGACGTCCTCGCCGAGCTGGTCCGGCGGTCCATCCAGGTCAAGGCCGACGTCGTCGCCGCCGACCTGCGCGAATCCGACCTGCGGGAGATCCTCAACTACGGCCACACGCTCGGGCACGCCATCGAGCGCCGCGAGCGGTACCGGTGGCGCCACGGCGCCGCGGTCAGCGTCGGCCTGGTGTTCGCCGCCGAGCTGGCGCGGCTGGCCGGGCGCCTCGACGACGCCACGGCCGAGCGTCACGCCTCGGTGCTGAAGCTGCTCGGCCTGCCGACGACGTACGACGCCGACGCGCTGCCGCAGCTGCTGGAAACCATGAAGGGCGACAAGAAGACCCGCTCGGGGGCGCTGCGGTTCGTCGTCCTCGACGCGCTCGCCAAGCCCGGCCGCCTGGAGGGCCCGGACCCGGCGCTGCTCGCGGCCGCGTACTCGGCGATCGCGGCGGAGCCGACCCGCAGCGGCGGGAGCGTGCTGCTGTGAAGGCGTTCGTGCTCAACGGCCCCAACCTCGGCCGGCTCGGCAAGCGCGAGCCGTCGGTCTACGGCTCGACCACGCACGCCGACCTCGCGGCGCTGTGCGTCGAGACCGGCGAGGAGCTGGGGATCGAGGTCGAGGTCCGGCAGACCGACCACGAAGGCGAAATGGTCGGCTGGCTGCACGAAGCGGCCGACGGCGGTCACCCGGTGGTGCTCAACGCGGGCGCGTGGACGCACTACTCGATCGCGGTGCGCGACGCCGCGGCGCAGCTGACCGCCCCGCTGATCGAGCTGCACATCTCGAACGTCCACCGGCGCGAGGCGTTCCGGCACCACAGCGTGTTGTCGGACATCGCGACGGCGGTGATCGCGGGCCTCGGCGTCGACGGCTACCCGCTCGCCCTGCGCTGGCTCGCCACCCGCCCGGGATGACGGTGCTGGCGACGCCGCGGCTGACGCTGCGGCCGCTGACCGAGGCCGACCGCGAAGCCGTGGTGAAGGTGTTCGCCGACCCGGAGATGAGCCGGTACTTCGCCGCGGACTTCTCCGACCCGGCCGTGGCGAGCGCGATGGTGGACCGCCGCCTGGCCTACCGCGGGCCGGCGGGTCAGGGCCACTGGGCGATCGAACGCGACGCCGAGGTGATCGGCGTCGCGCACCTGCGTCCGTCGTGGGAGCTGCCGGGCGAGGTGCCCGAGCTGGGCTACTACGTCGCGAGCGCGCACGCGGGGCAGGGCCTGGCCACCGAGGCCGCCCGCGCGCTGCTCGACCACGGGCTCGGCACGCTCGGGCTCCCGGCGGTGTGGGCGCTGGTCCACGAGCGGAACGCGGCGAGCCGCAAGGTGGCCGGGCGCCTGGGTTTCCTCGACGTCGGCAGCGGCGTCCACTACGGCGACCTGCACCGCGTGCTGGTGGCGCTGCCGGCGTCGCACGGGCGGCCGCACCACATCGAGCTGTGGGTGCCGGACCTCGCGGAAGCCGAGCGCAGCTGGGGCTGGCTGCTCGGCGAGCTCGGCTGGCGCGAGTTCCAGCGCTGGCCGGCCGGGGTCAGCTGGCGGCTGGGCGGGACGTACCTGGTGGTGGAGGCGTCGCCGGCACTGAGCGCGCCGGAGCACGAGCGCACGCGGCCGGGGCTGAACCACCTGGCGCTGCAGGTGGAGACGCGGCAGCAGGTGGACGACCTGGCGACCCGGGCGACGGACCACGGCTGGCGGCCGCTGTTTTTGGACCGGTACCCGCACGCGGGCGGCCCCGCCCACTACGCGGCGTACCTGGAGAACGAGGCCGGGTTCGAGGTCGAGCTGGTCGCCGCGGAGGGGTCGCTCGCGAGCACGTGACCAGGGCCGGACGCCGCGAATGATTCATCCGGGACGTCCGAGGCCTCGAATGAGTCATTCGCGACCGGCGAAGCGGCGACCCCGAACCGAGCGCGGTCGCTCGGACGGGTGAAGTCGCTCGCTACACTCCGATGCCGTGCACCCGTTTCGTCGTGGGGGTCGGCGACCCGCTCGTGCCTTGCTCGCCAGTGTTCTGGCCGGGCTCTTGCTCGCGGGTTGCACCGAGGGTTACGCCCAGCCGCAGGCCGCGGGCGAGCAGCCCGCCATCGCGGGTGGGAAGACCGCCCGGCCCACCGACGTCAAACTTCCTTCGGGTGACCCTCGGCAGAGTGGTGGTGTGATTGCCGCCGGGGGGCTCGACGCCGTCTACAACTACGGGCCGTCGGTGATGCTCGACCGGGGGGAGACCCGGATGTGGTGGTGCAGCCAGTACGGCGGCGCCGGCCCGGCCGGGGACGACATCCTCTACGCACAAGCCCGGTCCTTCGACGGGCCGTTCACCGGACCGGGTGGCGGGATCCCGGCCGCCGTGTTCTCCGGGGCGCCCGGGCAGTTCGACGGCATGCACACCTGCGACCCGTCGGTGCTGCGCGTCGGCTCGACGTACTACCTGTACTACACCGGCGCCGCCGGGGACCACGCGCTCGGCAACTCCATCGGGCTCGCCACCAGCCCCGACGGCATCCACTGGACCCGCGCGGCCGGCGGGGGGCCGATCCTCGGGCCGTCGCACGACGTGCACCGCGAGAACGTCTACGGCGCCGGCCAGCCGTCGGCCGTCTACCTCGACGGCTGGTTCTACCTGATGTTCACCGACACCACCGGCCGCGCCGCGGGCCCGAACGGCGCGGGACAGTTCCTGCTCCGCTCGCGCGACCCGGCGTTCGGGTCGGGGGTGCAGGCGCTGGACGTCGGCGGGTTCGTGCCGGTCGCGTCGACGTCGGCGCCGCGCGCGCGGTCGGTCGTCGACGGGTTCAGCGCGGACCTGATGTGGGTGGGCGCGCTCGCCGCGTTCGTCGTCGCGCACGAGACCGACGGCGGGACGACGCTGACGTTCTGGACCGCGGACTTCACCGAGCACCCGTACCAGCCCGTGGTGGTGCCGGGGCCGTGGCAGGAGGGGCCGGGGCTGGTGCGCCGCGCGGACGGGCACGCGCCGCTGTCGTCGGCCGACCCGTGCGACCGGGTGCCGTTCGACCTCGTGCGCGCGACGGCGATCGGCGGCGCCCGCGCCCCGGCCGACCTGCGGCACTTCGGGCTGGACCTGCTCGGCAGCCAGGCGTGCGCGAACCCGGCCCGGGTGGCGTCGACGTTCGACGGCGTGACGGCGCCGTCCCCGGAACGCACGATGGACCTGGTCCGGGCGGGCGCGCGGGTCCGGGTGGACCGCCGCGCGGTGGCGGTGGCGCTGGCGGGCGAGGTCCTCGACCGGGCCCCGCAGGCACTGGCGGCGCTCCCGCAGGCGACGCGGCTGCGTTCGGGAGCGGAGGCGGTGCAGGCCCCTGGCCACGGCTACGCGTTCATCCTGGACGGCCACCGCTGGCCGGCCCCCGACCCCGGCGTGGTGGCCGGCAACGGCTCGACGGCCCGCCCGGTGACCCCGGCCCAGTGGGACGGCTACCCGCCCGGTGCTTCCTTGGTGGGCTGAAGTCAGGCCGCGCTGTCCTCGCTCGATCCTGGTGACCGGCCGATCCGCCCGCCGACGAACAGCCCCAGCCCGGCCGGGACCAGCACCAACAGCGCCGAGAACGCCGCTCCGCCCGTCAGTGCCCCACCCAGTTCCGACACGCCCGTCTGGTCGACGAACACCGCTCGCCCGAGCACGTACAGGATGCCCGAGACCACGCCCGCGACCAGCGCCGCGATGAACCACGCCCGGCCGCGGTCGGAAACACCCCGCCAGGCGTCCAGTGCGGCCCACAGGGCCGCCGCGCCGACCAGGACCGCCAGCGTCAGCGACACCGCGAGCGTCTGGTCCGTCGGGTGGTACACGGCGTACTTGGCCAGCAGCGTCAACGCCGTGCCGTGCAGCACCGCCATCACCAGTCCGCGAATCACCCAGGCGCTCATCCTGCGGAGTGTAGGCGGCCTACTGGCGAGTCGCTTCCCCCGGCAAGCCCGCGCACTAGGGTGGACCCGTGCCTGAGACCCATGGACGACGTCGTGCCGCGCTGCGCGGGCTCCTGACCGGGGCCGGTGTCGAGGCGCTGCTGGTCACCGATCTGCTGAACATCCGCTACCTCACCGGGTTCACCGGCTCCAACGCCGCCCTCCTGCTCCACACGGGCGGGGACGACCGGACGCTCTTCTGCACCGACGGCCGCTACACCACCCAGTCCGCCGCCGAGGTGCCCGACCTCGAAACCGTCGTCGACCGCGCCAGTGCCGCCGCCCTGGTCGCCCGCGCCGCGAAGGACACCAAGACCTACGGGCGGCTCGGGTTCGAGAGCCAGCACGTCAGCGTCGAGACCTACGAGGCCCTCAAGCAGCAGGTGCCCCTGGAACGGACCCCCGGCCTCGTCGAGCGGCTGCGCGAGGTCAAGGACGAGGCCGAGATCGAGGCCCTGCGCCAGGCGTGCGCGGCCGCCGACCGGGCGCTGGACGACCTCGTCGCCGCCGGCGGGCTGCGGCCGGGGCGGACCGAGCTGGAAATCGCCCGTGACCTGGAGAACCGGATGCTGGAGCACGGCTCCGAAGCCACCAGCTTCGCCTCCATCATCGCGGCCGGCGCGCACTCGGCCATCCCGCACCACCAGCCCACGCACGCCGAGCTCGTGCGCGGCGACTTCGTCAAGATGGACTTCGGCGCCACCGTCGACGGCTACCACTCCGACATGACCCGCACCTTCGTCCTCGGCGAACCCGCGGACTGGCAGCGGGAGGTCTACGAGCTCGTGCACACCGCCCAGGCGGCCGGGGTCGCCGCCGTCGTGCCGGGCGCCGAGGTGTCCGATGTGGACGCCGCCGCGCGGACGGTGATCGCGGACGCGGGTCACGGCGAGCACTTCGCGCACGGCCTCGGCCACGGCGTCGGCCTGCAGATCCACGAGGCGCCCAGCTTCGCCGCGACGGGCGTCGGTACACTGGCCGCCGGTATGGCGGTCACCGTCGAGCCCGGCGTGTACCTCGCGGGGCGCGGTGGCGTGCGCATCGAGGACACGCTCGTCGTGCGGGCTGGGGAGCCCGAACTCCTCACCCTGAGCACCAAGAACCTCGTGGTCGTCTGACAGCGGCCCCGAACCCGAAGATTCGACACAGGAGACTGCAAGCTCGTGGCCACGACCAACGACCTGAAGAACGGGCTCGTCCTCAACCTCGAGGGCCAGCTGTGGACCGTCACCGCGTTCCAGCACGTCAAGCCGGGCAAGGGCGGCGCCTTCGTGCGCACGACGCTCAAGCACGTGCTCACCGGCAAGGTGGTCGACAAGACGTTCAACGCGGGCACGAAGGTCGAGACGGCCACGGTGGACCGCCGGAACATGACCTACCTCTACAAGGAGGGGCAGGACTTCGTGTTCATGGACGGTGACACCTACGACCAGATCACCGTCCCGGCCGAGGTCGTCGGCGACAACGCCAACTACATGCTCGAGAACACCGAGGTCCAGGTCGCGGTGCACGAGAACGAGCCGCTGTACGTCGAGCTGCCGACGTCGGTCGAGCTGGTCGTCCAGCACACCGACCCGGGCCTGCAGGGCGACCGCTCCACCGGCGGCACCAAGCCGGCCACGCTGGAGACCGGCGCGGAGATCCAGGTCCCGCTGTTCCTGTCCACCGGCGAGAAGATCAAGGTCGACACCCGCGACGGCCGTTACCTGGGCCGCGTCTCCAGCTGATGCCGACGTCGAAACCCCACCCGAACCGCGGCGGCGCGATCAGCCGCCGGCAAGCGCGCCGCCGCGCGGTGGAAATGCTGTACGAGGCCGCGCAGCGCGACACCGACGCGGTGACGCTGCTGGCCGATCGGGTCGGCGCGACGGACGTCGACCCGATCGCGGACTACACGATCAGCCTGGTCGAGGGCGTCACGGGGCGGAAGACCCAGATCGACGAGCTGCTGGCCGAGCACGCGCAGGGCTGGACCCTGGAGCGGATGCCGAAGGTCGACCTCGCGGTGCTGCGGGTCGGGGTCTACGAGCTGCTCTGGGCCGAGGACGTGCCGGACCCGGTCGCGATCGACGAGGCCGTCGGCCTGGCGAAGGAACTGTCCACGGACGACTCGCCGCGGTTCGTCAACGGCGTCCTGGGCCGGATCGGCACGATCGCCGACCGCCTGCGCGCCGTGCTCTGACGGAAAAAGAGAACACGCCCGGTGCTGCGGGCCCCCCGACGAACCAGTGAGCGTCTCCAGGTGCCCCGCTGGAAACGCTCACTGCGTCGGTGCAGCACATCCGGCGATCAGTCCTCCTTGGAAGGACGCGCCTCCGGCGGCAGGACGCCCCAGTCGATGAGCTGCTCGGTCAGCTCGCCCGGGGTCATGTCGTAGATGATCGCCAGGGACCGCAGGTCCTCGGTGCGGATCGAGAGCACCTTGCCGTTGTAGTCGCCGCGCTGGCTCTGGATCGTCGCCGCGTAGCGGGCCAGCGGGCCCACCTTTTCGGCCGGCAGCTGCTGCAGGCGCTCCAGGTTGATGACGATCTTGGTGGCGGGCTCGGCACCGGAGGGGACCCGGCCCTCGGGCAGCAGCTCGACCACCGGCACACCGTAGAAGTCGGCCAGCTCGGCCAGCTTCTGCACGGTGACGGCGCGGTCGCCACGCTCGTACGAGCCGACGACGACGGCCTTCCAGCGCCCACCGGACTTCTGCTCGACCCCGTGCAGGGACAGGCCCTGCTGCTGGCGGATCCCGCGGAGCTTGGCCCCGAGCGCCTTGGCGTAATCGCCCATCTGGTCGTTCTCCGTTCTTCACCCCCTCCCGGTCGGGGTGACCGGGCCGGGGGACTCGCTGAGTCGAATACTCAGAGTAATGGTTACGCATTGTTGTCACCAGGTCAAGCGCGAGCTTGTCGCGAATCACCTCACACCACCCGGAAGACTGAGCAAAGTGCCTGCTACTGTCGGTGGGAAAGCCCCGACCAGCAGGGGATACAGACGTCCTTTAAGGACCCGTCCGGTGAGGCGGGGAAGGAGTCCGGTTTGTCGTCACGCCCGCGTGACGCGGCTGGTTCGGCCGGGGAGCGCGAGCTCCTGACGGCCGGCGATGTCGCGCGCACGATCGCCCGAATGGCCCATCAGGTCATCGAAAAGACCGCGAACGGTGCGGAGAGCACTACCCCGCCCGTGTTGCTCGGCATCCCGTCCCGGGGCACGCCGCTCGCCGTCCGCCTCGCCGACAAGATCGGCGAGTTCTCCGGGGTCCGCCCGCCCACCGGCGCCCTCGACGTCACCCTCTACCGGGACGACCTCCGCCGCCGCCCGCCGCGCGCGCTCGAGCAGACGCAGCTGCCCGCCGACGGCATCGACGACCGCGTCGTGATCCTGGTCGACGACGTCCTCTTCTCCGGCCGGACCATCCGGGCCGCGCTCGATGCCCTGCGTGATCACGGCCGCCCGCGCGCGGTGCAGCTGGCCGTCCTGGTCGACCGCGGTCACCGGGAGCTGCCGATCCGCGCCGACTACGTGGGCAAGAACGTACCGACCGCCCGCTCCGAGGGCGTCTCGGTCCTGCTGGCCGAGATCGACGGCCGGGACGCCGTCCTGCTGCGCCCTTCCGATGCTGCTGGAGAGGATTCGTGAAGCACCTGCTCGCCACCGACGGCCTGGACCCGGCGCTCGCCACGGCCGTGCTCGACACCGCCGACGAGCTGAAGCACACGCTGCTCGGCCGCGAGGTCAAGAAGCTGCCGACGCTGCGCGGCCGCACGGTGATCACCCTGTTCTACGAGAACTCGACGCGCACCCGGGTGTCGTTCGAGATCGCCGGCAAGTGGATGAGCGCGGACGTGATCAACGTCTCCGCGTCCAGCTCCTCGGTGAACAAGGGGGAGTCCCTCCGGGACACCGCCCTCACGCTGGCCGCCGCGGGCGCCGACTGCGTGATCGTCCGGCACCCGGCCAGCGGCGCCGCGCAGCGCCTGGCCGGCTGGCTCGCCGAGCCCGGCACGTCGGTGGTCAACGCCGGCGACGGCACCCACGAGCACCCGACGCAGGCGCTGCTCGACGCGGCCACGCTGCGGGAGCGTCTCGGGTCGCTGAAGGACCGCCGGATCGCGATCGTCGGGGACGTCCTGCACAGCCGGGTGGCCCGCTCGAACATCCACCTGCTGTCGGCCCTCGGCGCGGAGGTGGTGCTGGTCGCGCCGCCGACCCTGCTGCCCTACGGCGTCGAGAGCCTGCCGGTCACCGTCTCGCACGACCTGGACGCCGAGCTGCCCGCGGTCGACGCCGTGATGATGCTGCGGGTCCAGGCCGAGCGGATGCACGGAGGTTTCTTCCCGAGCGCGCGGGAGTACTCCATCGCGTACGGCCTGTCGGAGCGGCGGCAGAAGCTGCTGCCGGACCACGCGGTCGTGCTGCACCCCGGCCCGATGCTGCGCGGGATGGAGATCGCTTCGGCGGTCGCCGACTCCCCGGCCTCGGCCATCACCGAGCAGGTCCGCAACGGCGTCCACGTGCGCATGGCGGTCCTTTACCACCTCCTGGCCAGCGAAGGAGCCGCCGCGTGAGCACCCTGATCAAGGGCGCCCGGCCCTACGGCGAAGGCGATCCCGTCGACGTCCTGATCGAGGACGGCGTGATCACCGCGATCGGCGCCGTCGACGCCCCGGAAGACGCCGAAGTCATCGAGGCGAACGGCCAGGTCCTGCTGCCCGGCTTCGTCGACCTGCACACCCACCTGCGCGAACCCGGCCGCGAGGACACCGAGACCATCGACACCGGCTCGGCCGCGGCGGCGCTCGGCGGCTACACCGCGGTGTTCGCCATGGCCAACACCGACCCGGTCGCCGACAACGCCGTGATCGTCGACCACGTGTGGCGGCGCGGCCAGGAGGTCGGCCTGGTCGACGTCCACCCGGTCGGCGCGGTCACCGTGGGCTTGAAGGGCGAGAAGCTCGCCGAGCTGGGCACGATGGCCAACTCCCAGGCCCGGGTGAAGGTGTTCTCCGACGACGGCCTCTGCGTTGCCGACCCGCTGCTGATGCGCCGCGCGCTGGAGTACTCGACCGCGCTCGACGTCGTCATCGCGCAGCACGCGGAGGAGCCGCGGCTCACCGTCGGCGCCCAGGCCCACGAGGGCGAGCGCGCGGCCCGGCTCGGCTACACCGGCTGGCCGGCCGCGGCGGAAGAGTCCATCGTGGCCCGCGACTGCCTGCTCGCGCTGCACGCGAACGCGCGGCTGCACGTCTGCCACGTCTCGACCGCGGGCACGGCGGACGTCCTGCGCTGGGCGAAGGAGCGCGGCACGAAGGTGTCGGCCGAGGTGACGCCGCACCATCTGCTGCTCACCGACGAGCGTCTGGCCACCTACGACCCGGTGAACAAGGTGAACCCGCCGCTGCGCACCGAGTCCGACGCCGAGAAACTGCGGGCCGCGCTGGCCGAGGGCGTGATCGACTGCGTCGCCACCGACCACGCGCCGCACGCGGTCCAGGACAAGGACACCGAGTGGAGCGCGGCCCGGCCGGGCATGCTCGGGCTGCAGACGGCACTGTCCATCGTGGCCGGAACGATGGTCCGCACCGGCCTGCTCGACTGGCGCGGCGTCGCCCGCGTCATGAGCGAGCGGCCCGCCGAGATCGGCAACCTGGCCGACCAGGGCCGTCCGATCGCGGTGGGCGAGCCGGCGAACCTGACCCTGGTGGACCCGGACGCCGAGTGGACGGTCCGCGGCGCGGAGCTGGCCAGCATCGCGGCCAACACCCCGTACGAGGGAATGCGGCTGCCCGGCGTGGTGACCGCGACGCTGCTGCGCGGGCGGATCACCGCGCGGGACGGGAAGATCTGCTGATGGAACGCCTCTGGCTGGTGCTGGCGATCGTCGCCTTCTTCCTGCTCTGCCTCTGGGGCATGTACGTGGGCTGGCGGCGCAAGTCGCGCTCGCAGAGCGCCCAGGTGCCCCCGTTCCCGGCCATCCCCGGCGAGGCGGGGGACGTCCTGCTGGAGTCCACCGGCGTCTACCTGTCGACGACGATCGCGGGGGAGTGGCAGAACCGGATCGTCACCCGCGGCGCGGGCCTGCGCACCGGTGCGGTCTGGCGGCTGCACTCCGCGGGGATCGCCGTCGAACGCGGCGGGGCCCCGGACTTCTGGATCCCGCGCGACGCCGTCACCGGCGTCCGGCGCGACACGAAGATCGCCGGGAAGGTGATGGGCACGGACGCGCTGCTCGTCATCACCTGGCGCCTCGGCGACGTCGAGCTCGACACCGGCTTCCGCGGCGACGACCTCGACGACTATCCACAGTGGATCGAACAGCTCAAGATCAAGGGAGGTGCCCAGTGAACGCGCGCGCTCAGGCCGCACTGGTACTCGAAGACGGCCGGGTGTTCCGCGGCGCTGCCTACGGCGCGCAGGGGCGAACCCTCGGCGAGGCGGTGTTCTGCACCGGGATGACCGGGTACCAGGAGACGCTGACCGACCCGTCGTACCACGGGCAGATCGTGGTCCAGACGGCGCCGCAGATCGGCAACACCGGCTGGAACGACGAGGACGACGAGTCCTCGAAGATCTGGGTCAACGGCTACGTGGTGCGCGACCCCGCCCGCACGCCGTCCAACTGGCGTTCCAAGCGCTCGTTGGACGAGGAGTTGGTGCGCCAGGGGATCGTCGGCATCGCCGAGGTCGACACGCGGTCGCTGACCCGGCACCTGCGCGAGGTCGGCGCGATGCGCGCCGGCGTGTTCTCCGGCGACGCCCTCGGCACGGTCGACGACATGGTCGCCTCGGTGCTGGCGAGCCCGAAAATGGAGGGCGCCGACCTGGCCGGTCAGGTTTCGACGCGAGAGCCGTACGTGGTCTCGCCTTCCGGGGATGTTCGCTTCCGGGTCGCGGCGCTGGACCTGGGCATCAAGTCCAACACCCCACGCCAGATGATCAAGCGCGGCATCGAGGTGCACGTGCTGCCCTCGTCCGCTTCGCTGGACGAGCTCCTGGAAATCGAGCCGGACGGGGTGTTCCTGTCGAACGGCCCGGGCGACCCGGCGACCACGGTGCACGCCACCGAGCTGACCAAGCAGGTGCTGGGCCGCGAGATCCCGCTGTTCGGCATCTGCTTCGGCAACCAGGTCCTCGGCCGAGCACTGGGGCTGGGAACGTACAAGATGCGCTACGGCCACCGGGGCATCAACATCCCGGTGATCGACGTGGCGACCAAGTCGGTGGCGATCACGGCCCAGAACCACGGGTTCGCGCTGGAAGGCGAGCCGGGCCAGCGCTTCGAGTCCCCCTTCGGGGCGGCGCAGATCAGCCACTACTGCCCGAACGACGACACGGTGGAGGGCGTCCGCGCGCTGGACGTCCCGGCGTTCTCGGTCCAGTACCACCCCGAAGCCGCAGCCGGCCCGCACGACGCGGCCCCGCTGTTCGACGAATTCGTTTCGCTCATGGAGAAGCGGTCGTGACCCTCACGACCGGCATCGAGCGGCTCCGGATCCGGAGCAAAGGCGCCGAGGGGCCCGTCGAGATCGAACTTGGGGCAAACGCACCCAATGTGGCGTTCGGTGCGTTCAACGCACCGAAC
>NZ_JBSGJD010000225.1:0-16253 GCF_053605405.1 Amycolatopsis sp. NPDC003861 | reverse complement strand
CGGGCGGCGAAGAACCCGGCCGCGTTCGCGGAATCCTGCTACAACCTGGTCAACGACCCGCGCTGGGCCGGTGTCTTCGACGGCATCGACATCGACTGGGAGTACCCCAACGCCTGCGGGGACACCTGCGACACCAGCGGCCCGAAGGCGTTCACCGGGCTGGTCAAGGCGCTGCGCGCGAAGTTCGGGCGCCAGCTGGTGACCGCCGCGATCACCGCCGACGGCTCGAAGAACGGCAAGATCGACGCCACCGAGTACGGCGCCGCGAGCCGGTACCTCGACTGGTACAACGTGATGACCTACGACTACTTCGTCGCCGGCGCCAGTCCGAACGGGCCGACCGCGCCGCACTCGCCGTTGCGCGCCTACCCCGGCCTCCCGACCGCCGGCTACTACGCGGACGCGGCCATCCAGAAGCTGCGCCACCAGGGCGTGCCGTCGTCGAAGATGTTGCTGGGCCTCGGGTTCTACGGCCGCGGCTGGGACGGCGTGACGCAGAAGCAGCCCGGCGGCACGGCGACCGGCCCGGCGCCCGGCACCTACGAGGCGGGCGTCGAGGACTACAAGGTCCTCAAGACCCGGTGCCCCGCCAACGGCAAGATCGCCGGTACGGCGTACGCGAAGTGCGGCTCGCAGTGGTGGAGCTACGACACCCCCGAGACGGCGTCGGCCAAGGCCGGGTACGCGAAGTCGCAGGGGCTCGGCGGCGTGTTCGCCTGGGAGCTTTCGGGCGACACGGCGAACGCGGAACTGCTGCGGGCCATCGCCGGCCGCTGCTGAAAGCTGGAGGGCCCGGGCGCGAGCGCGTCCGGGCCCTTCGTCCACTCAGGACCCCTCAGGACCGGGCGGGGAAACCCGTGCCGCCGGGCGCCGAGGACCACCGCGAGCACCGGCAGCAGGAGCACGAGCAGCGTCCAGGGGAACGACGCCGGCCCGGCGGTGTCGAGCAGGACCCCGCCGGCCACGCCGCCCGCGGCCATCGCCGCGTTCCACAGCGTGACGAGCATGGCCTGCGCGTTGTCGGCCGCGGCGCCGCCGGCGGTTCCGGCCGCCGTCTGCAGCAGCGTCGGGACGCCGCCCCAGCCGAGTCCCCAGAGCGCCACCGCGACGTAGACCAGCGCCGGGCTGTGCGCGAACACCGCCAGCAGCGTCGCCGCCAGCGCGACGCCGACGGTGCTGAGCACCGTCAGCGCCCGCAGTGCGCGGTCGATCCGGGCGCCGACGATGGCGATGCCGGCCATCGACGCGATCCCGAACACCAGCAGCACGACGTCCACCGCGTCCGCCATCCCGGCGTGGCCGAGGAAGGCGGCGACGTAGGTGTAGAGCACGGTGTGGGCCAGCACGAACACGAGCGTCACGGCGAGCACGGGCACGACACCGGGGACGCCGAGCGTGCGCAGGACGGGCGTCCGGCCGGTCGTCTGCCCCGGCTGGTCCGGGACCGCCGCGGCGATCCACCCGAGCAGGACGACCGCGATCGCCGACATGACGCCGAACGCCGAGCGCCAGCCGAGCAGGCCGCCCAGGAACGTCCCGGCCGGGATGCCGAGCGAGAGGGCCAGCGGGATGCCGGCCATCACGATCGCGATGGCCCGGCCCTGGTTGCCCGGGACGAGCCGGCGCGCGTAGCCGGCGAGCAGCGCCCAGACCACGCCCGCGGCCACCCCGGCGACGAAGCGCGCCACCATCGTCGGCGCGTAGTCCGAGGACAGCGTCGTGACCGTGTTGGCCACCGCGAACCCGGCGACCCCGGTGAGCAGCAAGCGTTTGCGGGACCAGCCCGCGGTGGCGGCCGACAGCGGGATCGCGGTCAGCGCGGTGCCGAGCGCGTAGATCGTCACCGCCTGGCCGGCCGCGGCTTCGCCGACGCCGAGACCGGCGCTCATCCCGGGCAGCACGCCGGCCGGCAGCGCCTCGGTGAGCACGGTGACGAACGCGGCGGTGGTCAGGGCGAGGAGGGCGGTGAGCGGAAGAGGGCGGGTCCGGATGTTCGTCATGCCGCTATGCTCGAACCCTCACATTGATGTGAAGGTCTACGTGAGGTGGGGCACATGCGGATCGGCGAGCTCGCGGAGCGCACGGGCACGTCCCGGCGGCTCCTCCGGTACTACGAGGAACAGGGCCTGATCATCGCGAGCCGCGGCCCGAACGGCTACCGCGACTACGACGAGCCGACGGTCGACCGGGTGATCCAGGTGCGCGGCCTGCTCGACGCCGGCCTGCCCACCCGGATCATCAAGCAGATCCTGCCCTGCCTGGACAAACCCCGCACGATCTACTTCCCGGACGCGACCCCGGAGATGATCGCGACCCTGGAAGCCGAGCGCGACCGCATGACCCGGCGCGCGGAATGCCTGCTGCGCAACCGCGACGCGATCGGCGAGTACCTGGCCGCGGTCCGCGAGTACGACTCCGCCGCCCGGTGACCGGATCCTCGAACCGGTGCCCCTGGCGGCCGGGCCGGAGCTTCTGCTGACTCACCAGCGTCGGGACGGGTCGATCACGTGGACCGCCGCTTCCTCCGCCGAAGCCGCGCCGTCGTCGATGCCGGCGTCCGAGGCGTACAGCTCTTCGTCGGTGTCTTCGCCGAAGCCTTCGTCCGTGGCGACCAAGCGGCCCGCGCGGACGTCGCCGACCTCGTCGTCGATCAGCTCGCCGTCGGTGTCCTCGGTGTCGCCCAAGCCGTCGTCGTCGAGGTCGTCGGCCAGGTCGGGGACTTCGCGGGCGAGGCGGCCCGCCCAGCTCTCACCCTCCGCCGTCTCGCGCGCAGTGGTGCCCCAGCCTTCGGTGGCCTGCGCGCGTTCCGGTGGTGAATAACCCTCCGCGAGCTCGTCGCGGTCGTCCAAAGTGTCCTCGGGGTCGAGGATGCCGTTGTCGGCGTTGTCTTCGATGTCGTTGTCCACGACCACATCTTCGCGCAACTCATTGGCTGCGCCCAGTCCGGGTGATATGACCGTGGAAACAAGGCCGAAAGGTGATCCCTCATGCCGATGAGACGCAGGGTGCTGGCCGCGGGGCTGGCCGGGGTGTTCGGCGCCGCGCTGTCCGGGCGGACGGCGCAAGCCTCGGAAGTCACCGGAGCCGCGCCGCCGGTGCGGCTCGACCAGCTGAACCTGGTCAACCTCTCGCACGTCAACGACCCCGCCACGACCAACGTCTTCCCCGGGGACCCGGCCTTCGAGCTGGAAACCATCGCCACCATCCCCGAAGACGGCTACTACCTGCAGTTCGTCCGCGAAGGCGAGCACACCGGGACGCACTGGGGCGCGCCCGGCCACTTCAACACCGGGGAGCCGCTCGCCGACGACATGGACCCGGCGGACCTGTTCCGGCCCGCCGTCAAGATCGACGTCCGGGCGAAGGCGGCGCACAACCCGGACTACGCGGTCACGATCGACGACCTCAAGGCGTGGGAGAAGCGCCACGGCCGGATCCCGAACGAGTCCGTCGTCGTGCTGTGGACCGGCTGGGACGCCAAGTGGGGCACCCCGGCCTTCCCGAACACCGGCGCGGACGGCGTCCTGCACCAGCCCGGGTTCTCGATCCCGGCGGTGCAGTGGCTGATCGACACCGGCCGGCTGGGTCGCCGCGGCGGGACGGGCACCGACACGTTCAGCCCCGACGTCGGCACCGACGAGACGTACACGGTGTCCAAGCTGGTCTACCGGCGGCACCGGATCAGCCTGGAGATCCTGGCGAACCTGAAGGCCCTGCCGACGACGGGTGCCTGGGTCCTCGCCGGCGGCCCGATCAACCGCAACGGCGCGGGCTCGACGGCGACGATCTTCGGCGTGATCCCGCCGGATTAACCGGCCGAGAGCGTCGACAGCCGCAGCGAAGACAGCGGGGCCGGGCGGCCGAAGCGGTAGCCCTGGGCGGTCGTGCAGCCCGCCCGGGTGACCAGTTCGGCCTGCTCGGCCGTTTCGATGCCCTCGGCGACCACGGCCACGTCGAGGTCGGCGCACAGGCCGACCAGCGATCGGCACAGGGCCGCGTCGCGGTCCGGGCGCACACCGGTGGTCAGCGCGCGATCCAGCTTGATCAGGTCGACCGGCAGCGCGTGCAGCACCGTCAGGGAGCTGTACCCCGCGCCGAAGTCGTCGAGGGCCACCCGGACGCCCAAGTCCTGCAGGCGCCGGATCGCGGCCGCGCCCGCCGCCAGGTCCGGGACCGGCACCGTTTCGGTGATCTCGACGATCAGGCGGTCCGCCGGCAGGCCGTACCGGTCCAGCGCGGACCCGACGCTCTCCTCCAGCGTGGCGGCGCCGAGCCGGCTCGCGCACACGTTCACGTGCACGGTCAGGTCGATCCCGGCCGCGGTGATCTCGCGGCAGGCGAGGTCCAGCACCAGCGCGTCCAGTTCCGCGCCGAGACCGGCGCCTTCCGCCGCGCGGACGAACGTCTCGGGCGACACCGAGGTGCCGTCCCGGGTGGTCCAGCGGGCCAGCGCCTCCACCGCCACCGGCTGCTCGTCGGCCAGCCGGACGATCGGCTGGAACACCAGCGCGAACCCCTCCGGGAGACCGCCGCGGCGCAGCGCCGACGGGAAGTCGGGCGGCCCGTCCGGCGACGGGTGGTAGACGACCGTCGTGTCCTTGCCGAGCCGCTTGCCCGCGTACATCGACGTGTCCGCGCGGCCCAGCAGCACGTCCGACGTCACCGCCGGCTCGGCCGGGTCCGGCACGACCAGGCCCATGCTCGCGCGGACCGGCACCAGCGTGCCGTGCACCGCGAACGGCCGCCGCAGCGCGCTCTGGATCCGGTCGGCGACCGCCTGCGGGGCGTCGACCTCGCCCTCCAGCAGGATCGCGAATTCGTCGCCGCCCAGGCGCGCGACGGTGTCGCCCGCGCGGACGCAGCTCAGCAGCCGCTGGGCGACCGCGTGCAGCAGGACGTCGCCGCCCGCGTGCCCGAACCGGTCGTTGACCTCCTTGAAGTCGTCGAGGTCGACGAAGATCAGCACGAGCGGCCCTTCGGCGCCCTGCTCGATGGCGCGGTCCAGCCGGTCGGCGAAGAGCGCGCGGTTGGCCAGGCCGGTCAGCGGGTCGTGGTAGGCCTGGTGGGTCAGCGCCTGCTGGCCCTCGTACACCCGGCGCAGCAGCAACCGGTTGTCCAGCAACGAAAGCAGCTGCCGGGCCAGCACCAGGAACACCACCAGCGCGCCGACGAGCACCTCGACGCCGTCCGGGCCGGCCCCGGCCACGATCTGCACGGTGATCAGCAGCGCGACCGCGGTGACCGGCAGGTACGGCAGCGCCACCTGCCACCAGTCGACGCCGACCGCCTGGCCGGCGTCGTCCCGCCGCCGCGTGTTGGGCGTGACCAGCAGGGCGAAGGCGATGAACAGCGGGCCGAGCACGAATCCGGCGTCCGACCACGGCTTCATGCTTTCCGCGCCGATGCTGACCAGGTAGGCGAACACGCTGTCGGAACAGGCCAGCGCGACGATCCCGAGGGCGGCGAGCAGCAGGTTCGCGCGGTAGGGGCGGTCCACCCGGTCGAACACGACCAGCAGCACGGCGACGACCACGACGACCAGATCGGTCAGCGGGTAGGCGATGGCGACGGCCCAGGTCAGCGCGTCCGGCCCGGTGGCCTGGACCACCTGCCCGAGCGCGGCGGTCCAGGTGAGGATGAACAGCGAGCCGGTGACGACCAGGCCGTCGAGCACCACGGCGACCCCGAAGTGGGCGGTCCACTGTGCCGGCTGCCAGCGTTCGCGGTCCGGCCGCGCGCGGGCCCGGGCGAGCACGAACAGCGCCGGGAGCGCGAACAGCGGGAAGCTCAGGTACCCGACGTCGGCCAGCGACGGCGACGGCAGCCCGCGGCCGTCGACCAGCTGGTAGTAGGACCAGACGCACTGGCCGAGCGACCAGCCGGTCATGCCGATCGCGACCAGCACCCGCCACCACCGCTGGTGCCCCCGCACCCGCCGGGCGACGACGATGCCGCAGACGATCCCGGTGACCCCGGCCCCGAGCTGCAGGGCGTCGTCGATCCACAGGGCGAAGGTGTCGCCCCAGAAGGCGAAGCCGTTCACCACGACCACGGCCGCCGTGACGAGGACGAGCAGGATGGCCACTGGGTACCGTCGCACTGTCATGGCACCTCACGCGGTCACGCACGCCGGTCGGACCGGCAAACACTACACCGGGCGTGATCAACCACAAGCGCACCGGCACCGGCGCCGGTCAGGCGGTGATGCGGGCGGGTCGCTTCCGGGGTAGGCCGGGGCGGGCTCGGCGTCGAGGGTGCGCGAGTCAGGCGATGTCGCGGCGCTGCAGCAGCCAACCCCCGAGGGCGCCGAACGCGAGCACGTACGCCGCCAGCACCGCTGTCGCCTGCCCGGCCCCGACCACCTGCTCGACCCCCGGTGCGCTCGCCCCGAACGCGGCGGCCAGCGCGCCCGCGTTCGGGCCCGGCAGGGCCTTCTGCAGCTGCGCGACCCAGTCCAGCAGCGGCGCGGCGATCGACGCGAGCAGGTTCTGCACCGCGAGCAGCCACACCAGCCCCAGCCCGATCGGGAGCGCCACCGAGCGCAGGCCGATCGCCAGCAGCACCCCGAGCGCGCCCCACATGGTCGCCACCAGCCAGCCCGCGCCGAGGCCGGTCAGGACGTCGGACACCGCCGGCCAGCCGATCGGCTGCCCTTCGAGCGACGCCACGAGCGCGCTCGCCCCCGCCGTCGTCGCGAACAACGTCAGCACCGCGGCGAGGGCGGCCAGCGCGACCGTGACCAGCTTCGCGCCGTACACCACCACCCGTGACGGGTGCTGCACGAGCACGGTTTTCCAGGTGCCGTAACCGTATTCGCTCCCGGCGACCAGCACGCCGAAGATCAGCGCCAACGCCCCGACGAAGATCGGCAGCCCGCCCAGAGCGCTGCCGACGAAGGCGTCCGGCAGCAGCGCGGCCAGCCCGCGGCCGCTGCCCGGTGGCCCGGACGCCGCCCCGCTCAGGCCCGCGTACGGGACGGCGTACCCGAACATCAGCGTCAGGACGACGGCGACGGCCAGCAGCAGCCAGGTCGCCGGACGGCGGGACTGCTTGGTCAGCTCGGCGCGGATGTCACGCAGCATCGGGGCTACCTCCGGTCAGGGCGAAGAAGGTCTGTTCCAGGTCGGGTTCGTGCCAGCGCAGTTCGGTGACGACGAACCCGGCGCCGACCAGCTCGGCGTTGACCCGCCCGGCCTGCTCCGGGGCGACGTCGAGTTCGAGCGCGGTCCCGTCGAGACGGATGCGGGACAGCCCGAAGAGGCGGCCGAGGTGCTCGCGGGCGTTCGGGAGCGGATCGGCGACGACGCGCAGCGCGCCACCCGCGCGCAGGTCCTCGACCGTGGTCTCGGTGACGAGCCGGCCGTGGTCGAGGACGCCGACGCGGTCGCAGATCTGCTCGACCTCGGCCAGCAGGTGGCTGGACAGCAGCACGGTGCAGCCGCCCGCGGCCAGCTTGCGGAGGGTGACCCGCATGTCGGCCATGCCCGCCGGGTCGAGGCCGTTGGTCGGCTCGTCGAGCACCACCAGCTCAGGGTCCTTCAGCAGCGCCGCGGCCAGGCCGAGCCGCTGCTTCATGCCGAGCGAGTAGGTCGCGTACCGGTCCTTGGCGCGGTCGGTGAGGCTGACGACGTCGAGCACGGCGTCGACGCGCGTCCGGCGCACCCCGGCGTGGTCGGCGAGCACCCGCAGGTTGGCCCGGCCCGACAGGTACGGGTAGAAGGCGGGGCCTTCGATCAGGGCACCGACGCGGGCGAGGCTGGCGGGGCCCGGTTCGGCACCGAGCAGCCGGACGCGGCCGGCGGTCGGCCGGATCAGGCCGAGCAGCATCCGCAGCGTCGTCGTCTTGCCGGCGCCGTTCGGGCCGAGGAAGCCGTAGACCTCGCCGGCGGGCACGGACAGGTTCAGGTCTTCGACAGCGGCGATCTCGCCGTAGCGCTTGGTCAGCGCGGTGGTCTCCACGGGCAGGGTCACGGTGGCCTCCTTCTGGCGTCTCCCATGGTCGGGATCGCGGCGCTCGCGAGCGTCCGCCGCCGGACGGCACTTGCGCCTACGCCGGGCTGCGTACGCGGGTACGGTCGAAGTGGTGATCACGCGCATCCGGGGGTACGCGCTGCCGAGCGGCGAGTACACCGACCTCTACGCCGACGGCGACCGCTGGACGACCGACCCGGTGCCCGGCGCGACCCTGGTCGCCGAAGGCTGGCTGCTGCCCGGCCTGGTCGACGCGCACACCCACCCCGGTGCGGAGGCGCCGGGGCAGCCGATGGACGACGAGCTGCTCCGCGCGCACCTGCACCAGCACGTCGACGCCGGGGTCACGCTGATCCGCTCGCCGGGCCTGCCGGGCGAGCCGCCGCCGTGGTTCGGCGAGGACCCCGACGTGCCGCGGGCCCGGCACGCGGGACCGTGGCTGGCGCAGGAAGGCCAGTTCTTCGACGGCTGGGGCCGCCGCGCGGCGCACGACGAGCTCCCGGCGCTGGCGGCGGTGCAGGCCGCGCGCACGGGGTGGGCGAAGATCATCGCGGACTGGCGGGTCGGCGATTCCGCGGTCCCGGTGGACGTGCTGCGGGCGGTGGTGCGCGAGGTGCACGCCGTCGGCGGCCGGGTCGCGGTGCACAGCCAGCACCCCGAGGGCGGTGCCGCGGCGGTGCTGGCGGGTGTCGACTCCCTCGAACACGGCATGTGCCTGGACCCGGGTCTCCTGGCGCGGATGGCCGCCCAGGGGACGGCGTTGACCCCGACGCTGTCGACGATCACGGAGAGCCTAGGGCGCCGGGAACGGCAGCCGGACAGCCCGGCCCGGACGTGGTACTTGAGCGGCGCGCGGGTCCACGGAGCACTGACCGCGGCCGCGGCGGAAGCGGGCGTGCGCGTGCTGGCGGGCACGGATTCCCTGCCGCACGGCGGGATCGTCGCGGAGATCCGGGCGTTGCTGGCCGCGGGAGTGCCACCGCACGAGGCACTGGCGGCGGCGTCGTGGAGCGCGCGGGAGTACCTGGGGCTCGGCGGGTTGGAGCCGGGCGCGCCGGCGGACGCGGTGGTGTACGACCGGGATCCGCGTGTCGAACCGGATCAGTTGGCGGACCCGGCGGCGGTGGTGCTGCGCGGCCGGTGTGTGCGGCGCCGCGGGTGAGGGCGGCGCCGCGGCCGGTCAGCGGTAGTTCTTCCCCAGTGGCAGGCCCGGGATCGGCTTGGCGATCAGCGCCACCGGGACGAAGTAACTCATCTGGCTCAGCACGAGCGTGAGCGTCCACAACGCCTTGTCGTCGTAGCACGCGGACGCCCGGGCGAAGAGCTCGTCCGGCACCCGCTCGGTCGTCGAACGCGCCGTGAAGACCGCCTCGGCGAGCTCCAGTGCCACGCGCTCTTCCTCGCTGAAGTACGGCGAGGTCGGCCAGGACGCCACGGACGTGACCTGCTCCTCGCTCGCCCCCGCTTTGCGGAGCAGCTCGGCCTGCCTGATCGTGTGGTACGTGCTGCCGACCAGCTGGCCGATGCGCAGCTGCACCAGGTGGATCGTGCTCCGCGGGATCGAGCCGTTCATGGTGATCCTGGTCAGCGCGCCGGCGATGTCGCCCATCTCGGGGAAGAACTGCGACGGGTCGGGAAGACGGGACATCTGTTTTCCTTTCGTCGTTTCGGGTCCTGACGAAACGGCTCGCCCGGTTGTGAGGCGACGTCACAAACCGCCGTCCCGGATCGTCGGAGTGGTGTGACTGATCTCTTGCAGGAGCGGCGGCAGCTGACCGGCCTCGCCTACCGGCTCCTCGGTTCGCTGAGCGACGCCGAGGACGTCGTCCAGGAGGCGTACGGCCGGTGGTACGCGCTGTCCGGGCCGCAGCGGGAGGCCATCGCGTCGCCCGGGGCGTGGCTGACGACGGTGGCCAGCCGGATCTGCCTCGACCAGCTGCGGTCGGCCCGCGTCCGCCGGGAGCGGTACATCGGCGAGTGGCTCCCGGAGCCGCTGCCCGGCGAGGCCGGCGCCGGCACCGATCCGGCCGACCGCGTCACGCTGGACGAGTCGGTCACCATGGCGTTCCTCGTCGTGCTGGAGGCCATGACGCCGGCCGAGCGGGTGGCCTTCGTCCTGCACGACGTCTTCGGCTACCCGTTCGCCGAGGTGGCGGCCGTCCTGGGCCGCTCCCCGGCGGCGGCGCGCCAGCTGGCCTCCTCCGCCCGCCGCCGCGTCCGGGCCGCCCGGGCCCCGGAGCCGGCCCGGGAGAGCGCCGAGGTGGTCCGCGCCTTCAAGACGGCCTGGGAGGCGGGGGACATCGAGGGACTGGTCGGCCTGCTCGACCCGGAGGCCACGGTCGTCGCGGACGGCGGTGGCCTGGTCAGCGCCGTGCGTCGCCCGATCGTGGGCGGCGAGCGGGTGGCGCGGTACGCCGTGGACCTCACGCGCCGGATCGCGCCGTTGTCGCTGGTGGAGGCGACCGTCAACGGGCGGCCGGGGCTGGTCGCCCGGCGGGACGGCGCCCTGGTGGCGGTGCTGGCGTTCGAGGTCGCCGGGGAGGCGGTCCGGCGGATCTGGGCGGTCCGGAACCCGGAGAAACTCCGCTCCTGGCCGGCGGCCTAGCCCGCACCCCGGTCGTCGTGCCGGGCGCGCGGGGCCGGCACGACGAACGCGATCACCGCCGCCGCCAGTCCGACGAGCACGGACAGGTGCGCGGCGGCCGGTACGGCGCTGATCAGGAACAGCCGCAGCGACCCCGAAATCAGCAGGCGCCACATCCTCGGGCTCATGATCAACAAGTACCCCCGGCGGGACGCCGTCAACCGGCGCCGGGGCAGCGGCCCGGTCACGTTCACCCGCGGGGGTGGTGCGCCGCCCGGGTGAACGCCGCCGGGGCCGGAAAGCGCGCCGCGCCGGCGAAGGCGCTCCGGTCATTTCGACACGTTCGACAGCGGTGGTCGCGTGAGTTTCCGCCCGGAATCGTTGCGCCGCAATGCGGTCGCTGTGAACACAACGCCAACAAGTTTCGCCATTACCCGGATGGCGGAAAAGGAAACCGCGGGATAACGATCCGTTTGCCGGAGCGTGATCGACTGGACATCGGCGGTGGCGCTGGCGACCATTGACCTCCGTGCGTGGAAGGGGAGGGGAACGGTGAGCCTCAGTGCGGCGGACGTGGTCGGCGAACTCAAGGCCCTGCGCAAAGGGAGGGCAATTTTCACGACACCGCTCGCGGACCGGATCGGCCCCGCATTGCGCACCACTTGCGGCATTGTCGAAGATGACGGAACCGTGGAGATGCGGCGTAAGCTGTCCGACCGATTGCGCCCGCTGGTCGAGTCGCTGCCGGACGATCTGAAGATCGCTTTGCTGGCCGCATTCGCGCTCGAGGAGCGGGCGCGGAAACCGTTCTACCAGGAACGGGTGCACTGGGCCGCGATCACGCTCGACCGGGACGACCGGACGGTCCGGCGGCGGATCGACGAGGGGATCGAGCAGATCGCCGCGCTGGCCGTCGCGGCGGCCGTGCCGGCGCCGCGGCACTATCCGGGCCGCGGCTGGCACACCGAAGAACTGCGCGTCACGCTGGCTCTCGATCAACCGGTGCCGGAGGCGTTCGAATTCCGGCGGGTGGTCGCCGACGCCGACGAAATCGCCGTCCTCGACCTGGCGCTGACGTTGCCGGTCACCGGCGAACCGGGCGTTTCGGTGCACGAGTCGGAGTTCGGAGTCGACGTGTTCCACGGTGGGGTGCTAACGCACCGGGTGATGGAATCGAGTGACCGGATCGGGCTCGTGTTGCGGCTGCCGGAGCCGTTGCGCCGGGGCGCGCGGCACGAGGTCGGGCTGCGATTCCGGGCGAACCTGCGAGAACCGCGTTACCTCTGCGTGCCGCGCCACCCGTGCGATCTTTTCGATCTGCACGTCCGGTTCGGTGACCGCGTGCCGAGGCGGATCGTGCGGCAGGACGGGGTTTCCCCGGCCGACGACTCCTCGCGCGCCGGTGCGGTGCTGCCGGCCGACGACGCCGGCGAGGTGCACGTCCGGTTCCGGGACCTCGAGCCGGGCTTCGCCTACGGAATCCGCTGGGCTTGATCGTCCGCTTTCCGTCCACATTTTGTCCCGTACGCCGAAGGTGCCCGGCGGCCGTTCGGACGGGGTCGTGAACGATTAACGGACAATACCTGGACAACCACCAGCACCGTGCAACGTTGCAGGTCAGCGCCTCGATTACGCCATATGACGGATCGGGGACGTCCAGGCACCACACTGTCCGTTGTGGACGGACGCTCCCGGTGGCGGGCACGAGGAGGGCGCGTGGAAACCATGATCGCGGAGGCGGCGGAGGCCGTCGACGGCTACACCGTGCTGGCGGATTCGCCGAGGCCGGAGGGTGGCCTGGCCAAGGAACAGCTCGACCCGGTGGTGGCGGCGGCGCGCGACGGCGACCCGGAGGCGGTCCAGGCGCTGCTGCGGCTGATCAAGCCGACGGTGGTGCGGTACTGCCGGGCGCGGATCGGCGGCCGGGACCTGTCCTACCTGTCCGCCGACGACGTCGCCCAGGAGGTGTGCCTGGCGGTGCTGAAGGTGCTGCCGGGGTACCAGGACCGCGGGGGCTCGTTCCTGTACCTCGTGCGCGCGATCGCGGCGAACAAGGTCGCCGACGCGTTCCGCTCGGTGGCCCGGGACCGGTCGAAGCCGGTGCCGGAGCTGCCGGACCGGCCGCTGGGCGGCAACGAGCCGGAGAACCACGTCCTCGAGCTCGACCTGGGGGCCCGGCTGGGCCGGCTGCTGGCGTTGCTGCCGCCGCTGCACCAGGACATCCTGTCGCTGCGGATCGTCGCCGGCCTGTCGGCGAACGAGACGGCGGAGGCGCTGGGCATCTCCGCCGGCAACGTCCGGATCACGCAGTTCCGCGCCCTGACGAAGCTGCGCGGCATGATCGGCGAGCTGTAGGCGTCACTCGAGCCATTCGGTGATGAAGTGGTCGCTTTCGTGGATGTGCACGGCCTCGTAGACGCCGGGGCCGAGCACGGCGAACTTGTGCGGCGTGCCCGCCGGGACGACGAGCACGTCCCCGGCGCCGCCGTCGCGCTCTTCGTCGCCGACGGTGAACCGCGCCCGCCCGCGGATGATCACGAACGTCTCGGTGTAGGGGTGCCGGTGCAGCCGCGGCCCGGAGCCGACGACGTCCGTGCTTTCGCGGATGACCGAGACTCCGGACCCGACGTCGCGTCCTTCGAAATTCTCGCTGTCGCTCACCTGGCCAGGGTAGCCGTCGCGACGACCCGGCGGAGCCGCCCGAGCGCCCGGTGCTGGGCGACGCGGACCGCACCCGGCGTCGAGCCCACCGCGGCGGCGGTCTCCTCCGCGGACAGGCCGACGACCACGCGCAGGACGACGATCTCGCGTTGTTTCCGGGGCAGCACGCCCAGGAGCTTCGCCACCCGCTCGCGCAGTTCGCGCCGGAGCGTGTGGTGCGCGGGATCGAGCGACGAGTCGGCCGCATCGGGCAGTTCGGCGACCGGCTCGTCCGGCCGCGCGGCGGCCTTCCGCGCGGCGGTGACCTTGGTGCGGGCGATGTCGCAGACGAAGCCGGGCAGCGGACGTCCCGGCGGCCGCCGCGGCAGGGCCGTGAGCAGGGCCACGCAGACGTCCTGGGCGACGTCATCGGCCGAGTCGGGGTCCAGGCGCGCGCGGCAGTAGCGCACCACGAGCGGCCGGGCTGCGGCCAGCGGGTGGTCCGGGGTGGTGGTCATGGTTTCCCTCCGTGCGGGAACTACCCCCACGCCACGGAGATGGACCCGGCCCGCGCGGATTCCCGGCTATTTCCGGGAAGGCCGCGAAAGAGGCGACGATCCGTCGATCGACGGGGGAGATGACCTAGGCCTGCGCGGCCATCCGTGGCGGCCGAGGACCCTGCCGCGCCGAGGCTCCGGACGGGAGGGTCGCGTTCGTGGCGGCGCAGCGGTTCTCGTGGCCCTCCGAACTTCCATGGCGGCTGAGGGGTCTGCCGCCCTACGGCTCCTGCCGGGGCCGGGATGCGTCCAGCACGCGGCGCAGCGGTTCTCGTGGCCCTCCGGACTTCCGTGGCGGCCGAGGGGCCTACCGCCCTACGGCTCCTGCTGGGACCGGAACGCGTCCAGCACGCGGCGCTCCCGTTTGGTCGGCCGCCCGGTGCCGCGGTCGCGGCGGGCGACCGGGATCGCCGTCTCCGGGGGCGGCTTCGGCGTGCGGTCCACGTAGCACGTCGCCGCGTCCGGGGCTCCCACGCGCTTCTGGATCACCCTCACCACGTCGAGCACCTTCGTCGTCCCGCCGACGCGCAGGCGGACCTCGTCGCCCGGGACGACCGTGGTCGCCGGCTTGGCCGGTTTGTCGTTGACGCGCACGTGGCCGCCTCGGCAGGCCGCCGCCGCGTCCGGGCGCGTCTTCGTCAGCCGGACCGCCCAGAGCCAGCGGTCCACTCGGGTGGACTCCACAGTCGTCCATCATGGCCCATTCAGCGGCACGTGCTCGCCACCCCGCCAGGTTACTCGTGGGTATATGTCGACTTGTCTGCACCATCGAGCTATAACTTGTTCTAAATACCTCAACGGTGAGGAACAACACATGAGTGTCGAACCCGTGTGGAGAACAAACTCTGGCTCTGTATCCCGTCGCCTCTTTCTTGCTGGAACTGGTTCTATCTTAGCGAGCGCCGCATTGGCCGGTCGAGCCTCGGCGCAGTCCGCCGCACCGGCCGCCATCGGCGACGGCTCCCGCGTGTCCGCGCTGGTGATCGGTTCGGGTTACGGCGGCTCGGTCGCCGCTCTCCGGCTCGCCCAGGCCGGCATCGACGTGCAGCTGGTCGAGATGGGCATGGCCTGGGACACCCCGGGCGCCGACGGCAAGATCTTCTGCGCCACGCCCAATCCGGACCAGCGCTCGTTCTGGTTGCGCACCAGGACGAAGCAGCCGTTTTCCAACTTCCTCGGGTTCCCGATCGACAAGGACATCCCGCGCTACACGGGCATCCTCGACGCCGAGGAGTTCAGCGGGATCACCGTGTACCAGGGCCGCGGCGTCGGCGGCGGCTCGCTCGTCAACGGCGGCATGGCCGTCACGCCGAAGCGGGAGAACTTCGGCGCCATCCTGCCCACCGTGGACGCGAACGAGATGTACGACGTCTACTACCCGCGCGCGAACGCCGGCCTCGGGGTCGCCACCGTCCGCCCGGCCTGGTTCGACTCCACCGACTGGTACCAGTTCGCGCGCGTCGGCCGGAAACAGGCCCAGCGGTCCGGTTTCCCGTTCGTGTTCGTGCCGGACGTGTACGACTGGGCCTACATGGAGCAGGAGGCGGCGGGCACCGTCCCGAAGTCGGCGCTGGCCGGGGAAATCCTGTTCGGCAACAACTACGGCAAGAAGTCGCTGCAGAAGACCTACCTGCCGAAGATCACCGCGACCGGCCGGGTCACCATTTCGCCGCTGCACCGCGTGACGCAGGTGGTGCCGGCTTCCGGCGGTGGTTACACGGTGACGATCGAGCAGCTCACCACCGCGGGGGCGGTGTCCACGATCAAGACCGTCACGGCGGACACGGTGTTCTTCGCCGCGGGCAGCGTCGGCACGAGCAAGCTGCTGGTCAAGCTGAAGGCGACCGGCGCGCTGCCGAACCTGAACGGCGAGATCGGCAAGAACTGGGGCGACAACGGGAACGTGATGGTGGGGCGGGCCAACCACATCTGGGACCCGACCGGGGCCTCCCAGTCGACCATCCCGTGCGGCGGCATCGACAACTGGAACGCGGGCGGTGCCTTCGCGGAGGTCGCGCCGCTGCCGACCGGGATCGAGACGTGGGCGTCGTTCTACCTGTCGATCACCAAGAACCCGAACCGGGCGCAGTTCACCTGGAACCCGGCGACGCGCGCGGTGGACCTCAGCTGGCAAACGGCGTGGAAGCAGCCGTCGATCGACATGGCGAAGACCATCTTCGACAAGATCAACTCGACCGAGGGCACGATCTACCGGACCGACCTCTTCGGCACGTACAAGATCTGGGGCGACCATCTCACCTACCACCCGCTCGGCGGCGCGGTGCTCGGCAAGGCGACCGACAACTACGGCAGGCTCGCCGGGTACCAGGGCCTGTACGCGATCGACGGCTCGCTGATCCCGGGCAACACGAGCGTCAACCCGTTCGTCACGATCACCGCACTGGCGGAACGCAACATCGAAAAGATCATCGCGCAGATCAACGGCTGCGTCTTCTGCCTCGACTGGCGCACCGAACGCGACGGCGTCAAGGTCGAGCCGG
>NZ_JBSGJD010000224.1:0-16321 GCF_053605405.1 Amycolatopsis sp. NPDC003861 | reverse complement strand
GCCGCGGACACCCGGTGGCGGGCCACCGTCCGCGGCGGCTGGGTGGGCGCCGAAATCGCCCTCGCCGCAGGTCAGGGCGCCGATGCCGTCCCGCACGCCCGCCGCGCTTTCGAAACCGCGCAAGCCCGCGGCGCGCGGCGGCACCTCGTGAAATCCGGGATTGTGCTGGCCGTCGCCCTGAGCGCGGCCGGCGCACCCGATCACCGGAAGATTTCGGACGACCTTGTCGGAAATGCAATGGCGACGGCGGAGGAATGCGAACTCCTTTCACTTTCGTGGCCGGCGGCGCTCGTCGCGGCCGACCTGCGCCCAGGACACGCCGAGGAGTATCGATTCAGAGTGGCGCAGGTGTTGCACGCAGTGTTACGAAGCGCAGATCCTTGCGGGAGGAGGGTTGCGGGGGAATCACCATGGGTCCCCGTCCCGGGTGGTTGAGCCGTCGGAATGGGGTGTTCCGGCATCCGGGCTAAGAAACTTCAAAAAAAGCCACCGGATCGTGTCAAGGTTCGGGCTAAAGCGTCCGATAGGGGAAGAGGAATGTCACCCGGCTGCAGGAAGGAAACCCCGTGACGACGGTCTTGATCTGCGACGACCGACGCAGTGTCCGTGAAGGGCTCACCCGAGTGATGTCCGCGGTCCCTGGGGTCAGTCGCATCGACTGCGTAGCGCACGGTGACGAGCTGCTGGCCCGGTACTCCCGTCAGCCCGTCGACGTCGTGCTGGTCGGGACGCAACGCGCGGTCCCGACGGGTGTCGAAGCCACCCGGCGGCTCGTCTCGGCCAACCCCCAGGCGAACGTCATCGTCTTCGGCGCCCCGGACGACGCGGGCAGCATCGCCGCTGCGATCGCCGGCGGTGCCCGCGGCTACCTCCGCTGGGACGCGTCCCGGCCGGAGCTGGTCGCCGCGCTGGCCCACACCCTGGCGAGCACCTCGGTGCCCGCGCCCCGTCAGCCGTCCGACCCGGGCGTCCAGCTGACCGAGCGCGAGCTTCAGGTGCTCCGCGGGATGAGCCAGGGCAAGAGCAACGGCCAGATCGGCCGCGAGCTCTACCTGTCCGAAGACACGGTCAAGACGCACGCCCGGCGGCTGTTCCGCAAGCTCGGCGTGCGCGACCGCGCGCAGGCCGTCGCCCACGGCTTCCGCCGCGGCCTGGTCAGCTGACCTGCCGCTCTCCCCGTTCCTGACACGGCCGGTTCACAGGTGACGACGGGCCAGGGCGCACCGCCCTGGCCCGCACCTATGTGGTCCCCATCACGCTCCGGCGCTCGATCCGGCGGATTCCCGCCCCGCCGCTCCGCCCCTCCGGCGGATCTCGTACCCGCAGGCCCGTTCGCTCGTTGAATCGGCGACCTCGACCGCGGGTTCGCAGGACGACCCGTACTTTCGCTGCTCCGGTAGCCGCGGCGCGCCCGGGCGCACCGCGCGCGCCGGTCCGGGGCGAGCCGACGGTACGGTAGCGGTCACCGGTGCGCGGTGGAGGCGACCACGGGCCGGGTTCTTTGCCCACCTACACGTAACACTGGGACTGTTGTCTGCGATGGCCAATGTGGGGGATGGACTGGATGAGCCGGTCGCCGCTGCTGTCGAGGGAGATCCCCAGGCAGTGGAGCGGCTGCTGGCTGCTATCCGTCCACTGGTAGTGCGGTATTGCCGCGCCCGGGTTGGCAGGCAGGAGCGATCGTTCGCTTCGGCGGACGACGTTGCGCAGGAGGTGTGTCTCGCGGTGCTAACGGCATTGCCCTCGTACCGCGATCAAGGCCGCCCTTTTCTGGCCTTCGTCTACGGGATCGCCCAGCACAAGGTGGCCGACGCGCACCGCGCGGCGGCACGCAACCGGGCCGAGCCCGTGGCCGAGATCCCCGACGAGGTCGAGGGCGGGGTCGGCCCCGAGCAGCGGGCGCTGCAAGGTGAGCTGAACGAGCGGATGTCCCAGTTGTTGCAGGTGCTGCCGGACAAGCAGCGGGAGATCGTGGTGTTGCGCGTGGTCGTCGGCCTGTCGGCGGAGGAGACCGCGGACGCGGTCGGCTCCACGCCCGGCGCCGTCCGCGTCGCCCAGCACCGCGCCCTCGCGCGGCTGAGAAAGGTCCTGGCCGCGGAGGAGGTGATCTGAGTGACCGGTCACGAGAAGAGATTCGAGCCGGACGACGTCTTCGGCAGTGGCCTGACGGCGTCGGAGGCGGAGTTCGCCGCCGACCTGTCGGCCGTACAGGCCGACGACGCGCTGCTCGACGCGCTCGGCGGGTCCGACCCGGCGCTGGCCGACGGTCTCGGCGACCAGGAGCTCAACGCGTTGCTGGTGGCGTGGCGAAGAGACATCGACAGTGAGCCGCTGGCCGAGCTCGTCGACGTCGACACCGCCGTGCGCACCGTCAGTACCGCCGCTCTCTCGAAGCGGCACGCTTCGAGCGGACGCCGCCGCAGGCTGCTCGTCCCGGTCGCCGTCGCCGCCGCAGTGCTGGCGATCGCGTTCACCGGCACCGGGCTGGCCGCGCGCTCCGCGCAACCCGGCGACACGCTGTGGGGCCTCGCGAAGGTCCTCTACGCCGATCACACCCGTTCCGTCGAGGCGGCCGCGACTGCGAAGCTCGACCTCGAGAAGGCCAACCTCGCCATCGCCGGCGGCAACCTCGACGCCGCTCGCCAGGCCCTCCAGGACGCCCAGGCCGCCCTGTCGCAGGTCACCGACGAGGAGAACCGCGACCAGCTGATGGAGCAGCACCGGCAGCTCGCCGCTCAGCTGACGAACCCGGACGCACCGGTCCAGGGCCCGATCCAGACTTCCTTGCCGTCGGCCACGCCCGGCGCCCCGACGAGCCAGGCCCCACCGGCCGGCTCGGCCTCATCCCTCCCCGGCAGCGGCAGCGGAACCACGAGCCTGCCGGGCAGCGCAACCCCGACGCCGACCCCGCCGCCGCCGACCACCACCCCGCCGCCGACGACGACTCCGCCGCCGCCGACCACCACCGGCGCCACCGGCAACGAGCCGGGCACGCCCCGCAGCGAGTCCGCGGGCGGCCAGTCACAGGGCGTCGGCGAGACGCCGTAGCAGCAGCCGGCAGTAGTCAGCGGCAGCACGACCGCCGCCGGGCAGCGCCCCGGCGGTGAGCCGCGGATGGGCAGCGCAAGGTGCGACGCCAACCGCCGGCGCGACCGGCAACGGCCGGGCTGCCGCGCGGCGAGCCTGCGGCGGCTGACCGAACGCGCGACCTTGCCGCCGAGCGAGCCCACCGCCGACCACGGTCCCGCTCCGCCGATCACCACCGGCGCGCCCGGTAGCGAGCCAGGCGCACCCCACAGCGATCCCGCAGCAAGAAGCCCTGGTGAGGAAACTCACCAGGGCTTCTTCCCAGCCGAAGGGACCGCTCAGTACGCGCTTTCGTTCGCCGTCACACCGTCCGCGAAGCCGCGGCAGTAGTCCCAGCTCACGTAATCACCGGGGTTCGGGTCGTAGGCCGGCTCGTGGGGCCGCATCCGGCCGTCCGCCAGCAGTTGCTCCAAGCTGGCTCGCAGCAGGTGCCAGTCGTGGTAGTGGGGTTCGTCGCACTCGCCGCAGTCGACCACGATTCCGCGGACTCCGCGGGGTTCGAGGAGGGCCTGGTACACGGCCAGATCCGAGAGATCGGCCAGCAGTTCGGTGCGTTCGGAGTCGCTGATCGGCTCGTCCAGCCGGTCCTCGGGGTCTCCGAATGCGCGGGCCGGGTCGTCCGGGTCGTCCGCGAACGGGTCTGGAGGCAGGACATCGTGCGCCACGGCCTGCACGGTACCGGGCCGCCCACCGCCCGGGGCGGGCGGGGAGCGGCGGATATCATGAGGGGAAGGCTCCGAGTCGCCACAGCGACACGCTCATCCCGCGCCAGGAAGGCCCTTCACCCGCTATGACCAGCGACGGCATCACCGCCCCCGTTCCGGCCAAGTTCGCCATGCTCGGCCTGACCTTCGACGACGTGCTGCTGCTGCCGGCCGAATCCGACGTCGTCCCCAGCACCGTCGACACGAGCTCCCGGCTGACCCGGAACATCACCCTCGGCGTCCCGCTGGTGTCCGCGGCGATGGACACCGTCACCGAGGCGCGGATGGCCATCGCCATGGCCCGCCAGGGCGGCATCGGCGTCCTCCAGCGCAACCTGCCGATCGACGAGCAGGCCGCCGCGGTCGAGGTCGTCAAGCGGTCCGAGGCCGGCATGGTCACCGACCCGGTCACCTGCGCGCCGGACGCGACGCTGGCCGAGGTCGACGCCCTGTGCGCCAAGTTCCGCATCTCCGGCGTGCCGGTCACCGACGCGGCCGGGACGCTGGTGGGCATCATCACCAATCGCGACATGCGGTTCGAGGTCGACCACAGCCGCCCGGTGTCCGAGGTCATGACGAAGGCGCCGCTGGTCACCGCGCAGGTCGGGGTGTCGGCGGACGCCGCGCTCGGCCTGCTGCGCCGGCACAAAATCGAGAAGCTGCCGATCGTCGACGGCGCGGGCAAGCTCCGCGGCCTGATCACGGTCAAGGACTTCGTGAAGACCGAGCAGTACCCGAAGGCGACCAAGGACCCGGACGGCCGGCTCATCGTCGGCGCCGCGGTCGGCGTGGGCGTCGACGGCCATAAGCGTGCGATGACGCTCGCCGAAGCCGGCGTCGACGTGCTGATGGTCGACACCGCGCACGGGCACTCCCGCGCGGTCGTCGACACGGTCTCGCTGCTGAAGAAGGAGCTGGGCGAGTCGGTCGACATCGTCGGCGGCAACGTCGCCACCCGCGCGGGCGCGCAGGCGCTGGTCGACGCGGGCGCGGACGGCATCAAGGTCGGCGTCGGCCCGGGCTCCATCTGCACCACCCGGATCGTGGCCGGCGTCGGCGTGCCGCAGATCTCGGCGATCTACGAGGCCGACCAGGCCGCGCGCCCGGCGGGCATCCCGGTGATCGGCGACGGCGGCATCCAGTACTCGGGCGACATCGCGAAGGCCATCGCGGCCGGCGCGTCCACGGTGATGCTGGGCAGCCTGCTCGCCGGCACCGCCGAGTCCCCGGGCGACCTGATCCTGGTCAACGGCAAGCAGTTCAAGGTCTACCGCGGCATGGGCTCGCTCGGCGCGATGCAGTCCCGCGGCCAGGGCAAGTCCTACTCGAAGGACCGCTACGCCCAGGACGACGTGCTCAACGAGGACAAGCTGGTCCCCGAGGGCATCGAGGGCCGGATCCCGTTCCGCGGCCCGCTGGCCAACGTCGTGCACCAGCTGGTCGGCGGCCTGCGTGCCGGCATGGGGTACGCGGGGGCCGAGACGATCGCGCAGCTGCAGGAAGCGCAACTGGTCCGGATCACCGCGGCCGGGCTCAAGGAGAGCCACCCGCACGACATCACGATGACCGTCGAGGCCCCGAACTACACGACCCGCTGAGTCACGGACGGCAGCGCGGCCCGCACTCGGAACCGATCCGAAGTGCGGGCTTCTCGCTGTGTCACCGTGACCTAGCGTGCTTACCGTAATCGGCCTATCGCCTGGCGTGGCCGCCGTGGTGTGCACTAGGACACATGATGGCCGGCCGGTTCACCCGCGTGCTGCGCAAGGTGTTCTTCACGGCCGTCGCCCTGGTGTCCCTCTTCCTGGGCGGTGTGGTGTGCCTGATGTGCCAGGCCCTGGCCGGCCGGGACGCGCCGACCTACCGCGTCGAAGGGCACGTGGTGTCCCACACGCGCGGCGCCCTTCCGGTCGGCGGGTACGCGGACGCGGAGAGCCACACCGTCGAGGTCGACGCCGGTGGCCGGCACTTCCGCGTCACGGCGGTGGATCCCGGCCTCGACCTGCCGCCCGGCCAGCCGGTGACGCTCGACGTCTCGACGGCGGACGGCAGCATCGCGTACCTGCGCGCCGGCGGCGGCGTGGTCGACCTGCGGTCCGGCGTGGTCCGGCCGGTCCTGCTGATCGTCGCCAGCCTCCTCGCCCTGGGTGCGGTGTACTTCGGCGCGGTCCGGCTCAACGTCTACCCGCCGGTGGCCACCTGGCTGGCCCTCGCGCTGGGGGCGTTGCTGGCGCCGATCGCCGTGTTCGTCCGGGTGTGAGCGTGTCCGGAAAATTCCTGCTGGCGGCCGCGCTGTGCGGGCTGGCTGCCGGGGTCGTGCTGACCGCCGCGACGTGCTGGCTGCTCGAGGCGGTCGGGCCGGTCGAGCGCGAAGAGGCCGTCGTCGTGGCGCGGTACCGGTCGCCGCCGGGCGAGCCGATCGGCTACCGCCTCGACCTGAGGACGGCGTCCGGCGAACGCTTCGAGGCGCGGGGGCACGACGAGAACTTCAACCTGTTGCCGAAACAGCCGGTCCTTCTGGAGATCTCCGAAGTCGGGCGGGCGGTGCGCGCGATCGAGGTCCGGCGGCACCGCGTGCCGGCCGACACCGAAGACCTCCGGATCTTCTTCGCCGCGCTGTTCGGGGCCGGGCTGCTGGGCGGTGTTCTGGTCTTCGTGTCCGACAGCGGCCGTCCCGTGGTCGCGGCGGTGCTCGCGGCGGCGGCCGTGGTGGTGGGCGTCCTGCTGGTGGTCCCGCTGTTCTAACCCCCGTGCGCAGGTCACCCACGCGGCCTAGCGACAATGGGGCACGGCAGATTGTCGTCGTCGGAGGAGGCTTCACGTGCGGGACCTGGTCGAGATCGGGATGGGCCGCACCGCGCGGCGGGCGTATGACCTCGACGACGTCGAGATCGTGCCGTCGCGGCGGACCCGGTCGTCTTCGGTGGTGTCCACCTCCTGGCAGATCGACGCCTACCGCTTCGACCTGCCGCTCGTCACGCACCCGACGGACGCGATCGTCTCGCCCGGCACCGCGGTCGCCGTCGGGGAGCTCGGCGGCCTGGGCGTGCTCAACGCCGAAGGGCTCTGGGCGCGGCACGCGAACGTCGAGGACGCCATCTTCCAGCTGGTCCGCGCGGCCGAGGACCTCGAGGACCCGACCGCCGTCGGCCGCGTGCTGCAGGAGCTGCACGCCGCGCCGATCCGGCTCGACCTGCTGACCGAGGCGATCAAGACGGTCCGCGAGTCCGGTGTCACGGTGGCCGCGCGCGTCAGCCCGCAGCACGCCGCCGAGCTGACCCCGGATCTGATCGCGGCCGGCGTCGAGATCCTCGTCGTGCAGGGCACGATCATCTCCGCCGAGCACGTCCAGCGTGACGCCGAGCCGCTGAACCTCAAGGAGTTCATCGGCCGCCTCGACGTGCCGGTGATCGCCGGCGGCGTCAGCGACTACCGCACCGCGATGCACCTCATGCGCACCGGCGCGGCCGGGGTCATCGTCGGCCACGGCTACACGCCGGGCGTGACGAGCACCGACCGCGTCCTCGGCATCGGCGTCCCGATGGCCACCGCGATCATCGACGCCGCGGCCGCCCGCCGCGACTACCTCGACGAGACCGGCGGCCGGTACGTGCACGTGCTCGCCGACGGCGGCATGACCGTGTCGGGCGACATCGCCAAGGCCATCGCGTGCGGCGCGGACGCCGTCATGCTCGGCTCGCCGCTGGCCGCCGCCTCGGACGCGCCCGGTCAGGGCCTGTACTGGACGGCGGCCGCGGCGCACCCGTCGCTGCCGCGCTCGCGCGTGGCGGCCGGCCCCGACTACGCCGTCGACCTCAAGACCCTGTTGTTCGGGCCCTCGTCGGACGCGGAAGGTGTGGTCAACCTGTTCGGGGCGCTGCGCCGCGCGATGGCGAAGACGGGTTACTCGGACCTCAAGGAGTTCCAGCGGGTGGGCCTCACCGTCCGGCGGTGAGGTGGCCGAGGAACGCGGCGAAGGCGGCCGCGGAGCAGACGAGGACCGGCCGGGGCGCCGCTTGCTTGGTGTCCCGGACCCCGACGACCCCGGGGCCGGTGCCGATCTCGACGCAGGCGTTCTCTTCGAAGTGGCTGTGGCTCGACTTGCGCCAACCGGTGAGCGTTCGTGGGCTCATCGTGGTGTCTCCCGCCCTTGTGCCCCGACCGGCGGTGATTCGCCGACGTGGGCATCGACCACCGTGGAGATTACCCACTATTGTCGTCGGACAAGCGTAACCGGCGAGTAACTTACCTCTGGTCAGAACGCGGAGCCGGAGTTACGCTCCAGGTGTGACTGCCAGTAACACCACCACCAGTGCGGGTGGCCCCGACTACGACGTCGTCGTGGTGGGGTCGGGGTTCGGCGGCAGCGTCGCGGCGCTGCGGCTCACGGAGAAGGGCTACCGGGTGGCCGTCGTCGAGGCGGGCCGCCGGTTCGCCGACGACGAGTTCGCGAAGACGTCGTGGGACCTCAAGCGCTACCTGTGGGCGCCGCAGGTCGGCTGCTACGGCATCCAGCGCATCCACATGCTCAACGACGTGATGGTGCTGGCGGGCGCCGGCGTCGGCGGCGGCTCGCTGGTCTACGCGAACACGCTGTACCGGCCGCTCAAGCCGTTCTACCGCGACCGGCAGTGGGCGCACATCACCGACTGGGAGTCCGAGCTCGCGCCGCACTACGACCAGGCGAGCCGCATGCTCGGCGTCGTCACGAACCCGACCATCACGCCGTCGGACGTCGTGATGCGCCAGGTCGCGAAGGACATGGGCGTCGCCGATTCGTTCCACGCGACGCCGGTGGGTGTCTACTTCGGAAAGCCCGGCGCGAAGGCGGCGGACCCGTACTTCGGCGGCGCCGGCCCCGAGCGCGTCGGCTGCACCGAATGCGGCTCGTGCATGACGGGCTGCCGCGTCGGGGCGAAGAACACGCTGGTCAAGAACTACCTCTACCTGGCCGAGCAGGACGGCGCCCACGTCATCCCGCTGACCACGGTGACGTCGGTGAAGCCGATCGACGGCGGGTACGAGGTGTCGTTGAAGAAGACCGGGACGACCTCGAAGAGGTTCCGGACGACGATCACGGCCGAGAAGGTCGTCTTCGCCGCGGGCACGTGGGGCACGCAGAACCTGCTGCACAAGATGAAGGACACAGGCACGCTGCCGCGGTTGTCGCGCCGGCTCGGTGAGCTGACCCGCACGAACTCCGAGGCGATCATCGGCGCGGCCCGCACCGACGTCGACGAGAGCCGGAACTTCAGCCGCGGCGTCGCGATCACGTCGTCGATCCACCCGGACGACAACACCCACATCGAGCCGGTGCGGTACGGCAAGGGCAGCAACGCGATGAGCCTGCTGCAGACGATCGCGACGGACGGTGCCTCGCCGGTGCCGCGCTGGCGGCAGGCCGTCACGTTCATGGCGAAGCACCCGATCCAGGCGGCGAAGCTGCTCAACGGCTACCGCTGGAGCGAGCGCACGGTGATCCTGCTGGTGATGCAGAGCCTGGACAACTCGATCACGACGTACACCCGCCGCGGCCTGTTCGGGCGGCGCAAGTACACGTCCAAGCAGGGCCACGGCGAGCCGAACCCGAGCTTCATCCCGGCGGGCCACGAAGCCAACGAGCGCACGGCCGAGCACATCGGCGGCATCGCGGGCGGCACGTGGGGCGAGATCTTCGACATCCCGCTGACGGCCCACTTCATCGGCGGCGTCCCGATCGGAGCGTCGGCCGACGAGGGCGTGATCGACCCGTACCACCGGGTGTTCGGCTACCCGGGCCTGTCGGTGGTGGACGGCGCGGCGATCACGGCGAACCTGGGCGTGAACCCGTCGCTGACCATCACGGCCCAGGCGGAGCGCGCGTTCTCGTTCTGGCCGAACAAGGGCGAGGAGGACCTGCGGCCGGCCCAGGACGCGCCTTACGCGCGGCTGGAGCCGATCGCGCCGAAGAACCCGGCCGTCCCGGCGGACGCCCCGGCGGCCCTGCGGCGGTCCTAGACTCGGGGCCGTGACGGCATCCGAGAAGGCACACGCCCTGCTCGACGGGGTCAGGAAGCTCGACGACGAGTGGGCGCGGGCCATCGGTGGCCTCGGCGAGCCCGAGCTGCGCGCTCCCAGCGCGTTGCCCGGCTGGTCGCGGGCCCACGTCCTCGCGCACGTAGCGCGCAACGCCGATGGCCTGCAGAACCTCTTGACCTGGGCGGACACCGGCGTCGAGACCCCGATGTACGCCGGCCCGGAAGCCCGCGAGCGGGACATCGAAACCAGTGCCCGGCACGGCGCCGCCGATCTGCTCGCCGACTTCGTGGCCTCTGCCGGGCGCTTCGAGCAGTACGCCGCCGCCATGCCGGATGACGCCTGGGCGCGCGAAGCCCGCAACCGGCAGGGGTTGCCCGTCACCGGGGCCGTTGTCGCGCGGATGCGGCTGTCCGAATTGGCCATCCACCTCGCCGACCTCGACCGTGGTTACGACCTGGACCGGGTGCTGGGGCTGCTCGGGCCGCTCACCGAGGACGTCGTCCAGCACGCCATCGCCTCGCGCGGTGCCCACCTGCCCTCGCTCCGCCTGGCCGCCGACGGGTTCGAATGGACGATGGGGGCCGCTCCGAAGGCGACCGTGCGGGGCTCGGCCGGGGCGCTGCTGGCCTGGCTCAGCGGGCGCTCCGACGGCGCCGCCCTCGAAGGGGACGTGCCGCGGATTCCCGCCTGGGCGTGATCGGCCCGCTCCGTCCGGTGAACGCCTTGCGCCCGCTCTACACTGGGCGTTCCCGGCACCGAGGAGTCCGCTGTGGACAGTGAGCACGACCAGGGGCGGCCCGGCCTCCCCCGGAGGGCGTTCCTGCGCATCGCGGGCGTCTCCGCCGCCGGTGCCGTCGCCGCCGCGTGCGGGCCGGAGCAGCCCGCGGCCCCGGTCGCCTCGACCGCTCCGGCGCCCCCGCCGACCGCCCCGGCCGCCAGCGGCCTGCCCACCGGCCCGCCGAACTGGGACGACCTGCGCACCAAGCTGACCGGCAGCCTGCTGCGCCCGGGCACCGACGGCTACGACACCGCCAAGCACGGCTTCAACCAGCTCTTCGACGGCAACAACCCGGTCGCCGTCGCGACCGTGGCCACCGCCGAGGACGTCCAGGCCTGCGTCCGGGCGACCGCCGGGCGCGTCACCATCGCCGCGCGCAGCGGCGGCCACAGCTACGCCGGCTACTCCGTGCCCCAGAGCGGGCTGGTCGTCGACGTGGCCGCGCTGAACAAGGTCGACGTCCAGGGCGGCAAGGCGGTGATCGGCGCCGGCGCGAAGCTGAAGGACGTCTACGCCGGGCTGGCGCGGGCCGGGCGCGTGCTGCCCGCCGGGACCTGCCCGACGGTCGGGATCGCCGGGCTGACCCTCGGCGGCGGCATCGGCGTGCTCACCCGCAAGTACGGCCTGACCTGCGACCACCTGAGTTCCGCGCAGGTCGTCACGGCCGACGGCCGGCTGCTCACCGCGTCCGCGACCTCCGAACCGGACCTGTTCTGGGCCCTGCGCGGCGGGGGCGGCGGCAACTTCGGCGTCGTCACCGAGTTCACCTTCGACACCGACCCGGTGCCGCCGGAGCTGACGGTCTTCTCGCTGCGCTTCCCGGCCGGGTCGGGCGCCGGCGTGCTCGCCGCGTGGCAGCAGTGGATCGCCGCGATGCCGCCGGAGCTCTGGGCGAACCTGGTGCTCTCGGGCGGCTCGCCGGTGCAGTGCCGCGTCGGCGGCTGCTACGTCGGGGACGCCGCCGGGCTGAACACGCTGCTCAACAACCTGACCACGAACGCGGGCGCCCGGCCGGCCCAGCGCGTGGTGAAGACCCTGGACTACCTCGGTGCCATGAAGTACTTCGAGGGCAGCTCGAACCGCCAGTCGTTCGTCGCGTCCTCGCGGATCATCACCACCCCGGTCGACGCCGCGAAGGTCGTCGCGGTCGCGGACGGCAAGCCGGGCATGGACCTGCTGATCGACAGCCTCGGCGGCGCGGTGGCCGGGCCGGCCAAGGACGCCACCGCGTTCTGGCACCGCGACGCGCTGGCCAGCGTGCAGGTCTACGCGAGCGCGACGGCGAAGACCCGGGCGAAGGTCACGCAGACGATCGGCGACGCCGTCGCCGGGCTCGCCGCGGCCGGCGCGGGCGGCGGGTACGTCAACTACATCGACCCGGCCCTGCCCGACTGGAAGACCGCCTACTACGGCGACAACGCCAAGCGGCTGCAGGACGTCGCGCACAAGTACGACCCCAACAACGTCTTCCGGTTCGGGCAGGGCGTGGTCAGTTAGATGTGATGTCCAGGGAGGTTGGTCAGCCGGGTGACCGGCGGTTTGCCGCCGGTTGAGCTGTGGGGTCGGTGATGATTGTAGAAGTGCAGCCAGCCCGGTAGCGCGGCCCGGCGGAGGGTCTCGGACGGGTAGAGGCGGGCGTAGGCCCAGCCGTCGGCCAGGGTGCGGTGGAAGCGTTCGATCTTGCCGTTGGTTTGTGGCCGGTAGGGCCGGGTCCGTTTCGGGGTGACACCAAGCTCGGCGCAGGTGTCGCGCCAGGCATTCGAGCGGTAAGCTGACCCGTTGTCCGAGAGCACGCGTTCGACGGTGACGCCCAGATCGGCGAACCAGGCCACGGCCCGGCGCAGGACAGCGGTGGCGGTGGCGGCGGTTTCGTCGGTGTGGATCTCGGCGTAGGCGACGCGGGAATGGTCGTCGATAACGGTGTGGACGAACGCGGTGCCGGTGCGGGGCTTATAGTCCGCGCCGCGGGGCAGGCCCGGGGTGGCGCGTTTGTTGATCTCGCCTTGTTGCCGGCCGACGTAGCGGTGTCCGCCTCCGTCGGGGATGCGTGCACGGTCGAGGCGGGAAGGTCGAGCCGGCCGGCGATCTGGACCGGGCCGAGCCGGTGCCGCCACCGCAGTCGCACGATCTTGCGGACCAGCGCGGGTGAGGTCTTGGCGGGACTGTGGTGCGGGCGGCAGCTGCGGTCGGCCATCCCTGCGGGGCCTTCGTGCCGGTAGCGTTCGGCCCATTTGCGGGCAGTCTTGGCGGCGACCATGAACACCTTCGCCGCTTCGGCGTGGGTCCAGCCTTGCTCGACGATCAGGCGGGCGAGTCGGAGTCGGGTGCGTGGGGTCAGGGTGGCGTTAGGGTGGGACACGAAGGCCTCCGGAGGCGTGAAGCGGTTCCTAGACAGCTCCACTTCACAACCGGAGGCCTTCACCTGTCAGCACGACAGGCCATCACCGGGTCACCTCAAGCCGGGACAACGTCCCTGGACATCACAGCTAGAGCTCGATGCCGGTGAAGACGGTGACGCGGTCTTCGGTCAGGTCGTGCATCGCGGCGAGCACGCCTTCGCGGCCGACGCCGGAGCCCTTCACCCCGCCGTAGGGCATCTGGTCGGCGCGGTAGGACGGGACGTCGCCGATGATCACGCCGCCGACCTCCAGCTCGGCCGAGGCGTGGAACGCGAGCTGGACGTCCGTGGTGAAGACGCCGGCCTGCAGGCCGTACGCCGATTCGTTGACCGAGCGGAAGGCCTCGTCCACGCCGTCCACAATGGACACCGCGAGCACCGGTCCGAAGATCTCCTCGTTCCAGGCCTTGGTGTCCGGCGGGACGTCGGTGAGCAGCGTCGGGGCGACGGTCGCGCCCTCGCGGGTGCCGCCGGTGAGCACCTTCGCGCCCGCCTCGACGGCCTCGTCGATCCACGCGACGATCCGTTCGGCGGCGGCCTCGTCGACGACCGGGCCGACGTCGGTGTTGCGGTCGTACGGGTCGCCCGTGCGCTGCGACTCGACCGCTTCCACCAGCGCGGGCACGAACTCCTCGGCCACGGCGGCGTCCACGATCACCCGCTGCACCGCGATGCAGGACTGGCCGGCCTGGTAGTTGCCGAAGGTGGCGATCCGGTGCGCGGCGCCTTCGGGGTCGGGCCAGTCGCGCAGCACGACGGCCGCCGCGTTGCCGCCGAGCTCGAGCACGACGTGCTTGCGCGGCGCGGCGTCCTTGAGCGACCAGCCGACCGGGCCGGAGCCGGTGAACGACACGACCGGCAGCCGCGGGTCGGCGACGAGCGCCTGCGTCTCCTCGTTTCCCAGCGGCAGCACGGAGAACGCGCCGGCGGGCAGGTCCGTCTCGGCCAGGATCTCGCCGAGGATCAACGCCGACAACGGCGTCCGCGGCGCGGGCTTGACGATGATCGGCGCGCCGATCGCCAGCGACGGCGCGACCTTGTGCGCGACCAGGTTGAGCGGGAAGTTGAACGGCGCGATGCCGAGCACCGGTCCGCGCGGGACGCGGCGGGTCAGTGCCAGCCGCGCCTCGCCCGCGGGGTCGGTATCGAGGCGCTGGACGTCGCCGGTGAAGCGGCGGGCCTCCTCGGCGGCGATCCGGAACACCGACACGGCGCGCTTGACCTCGGCTTCGGCCCACTTGAGCGGTTTGCCGTTCTCGGCGGTGATCACCTCGGCGATCTCCTCGGCGCGCGCGGCGAGCACGCGGGAGACGTGGTCGAGCGCTCCCGCCCGGACGTGCGCCGGCGTGCTGCGGAGTTCGCGCGCGACCGACGCCGCGGCGGCCACCGCGCGTTCGACCTGGTCGGGCCCGGGCACGGCGACCGTGGCGACCTCGCTGCCGTCGTACGGGTGGTGCACGACGAGGGTGGTGGCGCCCGCTTCGGGGCGGCCGGCGATCCAGGCGGGGCGCGGCTCGGGGGTGATCATGTCCATGCGTACCAACGTAATGCGGGCGGCGCCGCGATCGAGTGACCCCCACCCGGACGGGTCACGGCTTGATGAGCACCTTCAGCGCTTCGCGGTCCGCCATCGCGCGGTAGCCGGCGGGAACGTCCTCGACCCCGATGGTCCGGTCGAAGACCCGGCCGGGCCGGTACTTGCCGTCGAGGACGTCCGGCAGCAGCTCGGGGATGTAGTGCCGGGCCGGGGCGACACCGCCGGTGACGGTGACGTTGCGCCGGAACAGCGCCGGGCCGATCGGGCCCTCCTCGTATTGCGGGACGCCGACGCGGCTGACCGAGCCACCCGGGCGCACGACCCCGACGGCCATCTCGAAGGCGGGTTTCGTGCCGACGCATTCGAGGACGGCGTGCGTGCCCTCGCCATTCGTCAGCTCCCGCACCTTCTCGATGCCCTCCTCACCGCGTTCGGCGACGACGTCGGTCGCGCCGAACTCGCGGCCGAGGTCGGTCCGCGCCTGGTGGCGTCCCATGAGGACGATCCGCTCGGCGCCCAGCCGCTTCGCGGCGAGGACGGCGGAGAGCCCCACCGCGCCGTCGCCGATCACAGTGACGTTCTGGCCCGCGCGCACCCGCGCCTTCGTCGCGGCGTGGTGGCCGGTCGGGAAGACGTCGGACAGCGTGAGCAGCGACGCCAGCAGGTCGTCGTCCTCGGTGTACGGGACCTTGACGAGGGTGCCGTCGGCCTGCGGCACGCGCACCGCCTCGCCCTGCCCGCCGTCGACGCCCTTCGCGCCCCAGAACCCGCCGTGCAGGCAGGACGTCTGGAGTCCCTCCCGGCAGAACTGGCAGGTGTTGTCGGAGTAGACGAAGGGCGCGATGACGAGGTCGCCCTTCGTGACGGTGGTGACGTCCGCGCCGGTCTCCTCGACGATCCCGAGGAACTCGTGCCCGATGCGCCGGCCGTGCTCGCTCGGCGCCATGTCGGCGTACGGCCAGAGGTCGCTGCCGCAGATGCAGGACCGCACGACCCGCAGGACGACGTCGGTCGGTGCGGCCGGCTCCGGGTCCGGGACGGTCTCGACCCGCACGTCGCCGGCGCCGTAGATGACTGTCGCTCGCATGCTGGGGGCCTTCCCGTGGCGGTTCGTGACAAACGTCGGGGGTGCGACCGCGGTGGCGCGCCTAGAGTTTCGTCCATGACCACGCCGACCGCATCCCGCAACCCGTTCGGGGCCCTCGCGCGGGCGGGCCGGCGCCCGTACCTGACCGCCGCGGTCTTCGCGGTGACGCTGGCCTGCGGGATCGCGCAGCTGGTCCACCCGCCGCTGTACGACGCGATGCACCGCGACGCCGCGCGCATCGACGCCGGCGAGTGGTACCGCCTGGTCACGGGCATGTTCTTCCAGGACGGGTGGGCGTTCGGCCTGACGTCGAACCTGGTCTGGCTGGCGGTGTTCGGCACGCTCGCCGAGCGCGTGTTCGGCCGCGCCCGCTGGCTCGTCCTGTACTTCGGCTGCGGCCTGTTCGGGCAGGTCATGAGCTACGTCTGGCTCAACCCGGTCGGGGCGGGCAACTCGATGTGCGTGGTGGGCCTGATCGGCGGCCTCGCAGCCGTGGTCATGGTGGCTTCGCGCCGCTACGGCGTGGTGCTGCCGGTGCAGTTCCGGATCATGGCCTTCGCGGTGCCGGTGCTGGCCGTGATCGACACGATCGCGCACGACAACCACGGCCTGCCCGCCCTGCTCGGCCTGGCCCTCGGCTTCCCGCTCCGCCCGCGGCTCGTGAGTGGTAAGGCGGGTTAGAACCCGCCTAAACACAAACGACCGGCAGCGG
>NZ_JBSGJD010000223.1:0-16398 GCF_053605405.1 Amycolatopsis sp. NPDC003861 | reverse complement strand
AAGGCGGGTTAGAACCCGCCTTACCACTCACGACAACCGCGGCAGCGGCGCTAGCCGAGGCTTTCGTAGGGATCGGCGGGCGGCGTGACGGGCCGGGCCCGGTCCACGTCGACGAACGGGATGGTGCCGCCGTTGACCGGGTCCGTGGCCTGCCGGCCGGTGTACGCGCCGGTGACCTCCAGCCACGCGTCGGGCGGCAGCACCGGCGGGACGCGGCCGGTCAGCCCGACCTTCACCGGCTGGGCGTCGGCCGCGCAGCAGTTCAGCAGCATCCGGATCAGGTACGGCGTGCCGGCGCGGTCGAAGGCCACGAACCCGGTGATCGTGACGGTCCGGCCGGCCAGCGACCGGCCGTGGTCGTAGACCGCGCGGTCGGCGTAGTCGATCATCGTCAGGCGGACGGGATCGCCGTCCGGGAGCGGGGTGAGGATCCGCGGCGCCGTCACCGCGGTGCCGGCGCGCATCGCGCTGTAGGACCCCAAAGCCGGTGGTGCGGCGAGGATCAGCGCGAACACCGGCAGCACCAGCAGCCACGAAACGCGCGGCGCCGGAGGCCCGCCCGGGCCCCGCCGGGCGTACCAGGCGGTCGCGACGGCCGCGACCACCAGCACCGCGCCCGCGGCCAGCACCAGCGGTTGCAGACCGGCCTTGACGTACCGCAGGTACAGCCCGGTGAGGCCGGCGTGCAGCAGGACGCCGCCGACCAGGAACAGCAGGATCGCCTGCCCGGTCCGGTTCACCGCAGCACCGCCCCGGTCACGACCGCGGCCGCCACGGCCACGACGAACGTCGCCGGCGCGAACCGCAGCGCGAACCCGCGGCCGAACGTGGCGGCCTGCATGCCGAACAGCTTGAGGTCGATCATCGGGCCGACGACCAGGAAGGCCAGCTGTGCCGTCGGCGAGAACTGCGTCAGCGACGAAGCGACGAACGCGTCGGCCTCCGAGCAGATCGACAGGAGCACCGCGAGGGCCGACAGGGCCAGGACCGCGACGACCGGGTGGCCGGCCGCCGCGTGCAGCCAGGAGGCGGGCACCACGGCCTTGAGGGTCGCGGCGGCCATCGCGCCGCCGGCGAGGAACCCGCCCGCGTGCATGACGTCGTGCCGCACCGATCCCCAGAACGCCTCTCCCCGGCCGCCGCCCGCGCCGTGGTCGTGGGCGCGGGGCCGCAGCCAGTCCGGACGGCCGAGCCGCTGCCATAGCCAGCCCATCACGCACGACGCCGCGAGGCTCGCGGCGAACCGGGCGACGACCATCCGCGGCTGGCCGGGGAAGGCGACCGCCGTCGCGGTCAGCACCATCGGGTTGATCGCCGGTGCCGACAGCAGGAACGCCACCGCGGCCGACGGCTGCACGCCGCCGCGCACCAGCGCCCCGGCCACCGGCACCGACGCGCATTCGCAGCCGGGCAGGACCGCCCCGGCCAGCCCGGCGGCCGGCACCGCCAGCAACGGCCGTTTCGGCAGCACGCGCGTGAAGAACGACGGCGGCACGAAGACCGCGAGCCCGGCCGAGAGCAGCACGCCGAGGACGAGGAACGGCAGCGCCTGGACGACCACCGCCACGAACACCGTCATCCAGCTCTGCATGACCGGGGTGGACAACAGGCGCCGGACCGGGCCCTGCGCCAGGAATCCGGCCAACAGGACCAACGTCAGGACGAGCACCGGATCGACGTTCCAGCCCGGCGTTTCGTCCGGCTTCCGGCGTTCTTCGATGGCAGTCAACGGCGTTCTCCCGTACTTCCGCTCCACACCCGTCCGTCTACACGGGCCGGGGAGACGTCCGGTTCACCGGCGGCAGTGACCACTGTGGACTCCGGCGACCCGGACGCCGCGAGGGTCGATCACCAGCCGCCTGCCGGGGCACCTCGAACCTGAACGTGACTTTGTTTCATGTTTGGCCTACGCTGAGCCGATGACCCAGGACACCCCGCTCCTGCGGGCCGAGCGCCAGGCCGTCGTCGCGGCCTGTCACGACCTGGCCGGTGCCGGGCTGCTGATCGGCACCGCCGGCAACGTCAGCGTGCGCGCCGGCGGGCACGTCGCCGTGACCGCCACCGGCGTCGTGCTCGGGCGGGCCACCGCGGACCAGGTCACCGTCGTCGACCTCGACGGGACCGTGGTCGCCGGGGACCTCGCGCCGACCTCGGAACTCGAACTGCACCTCGGGATCTACCGCCGCTCCGGCGCCGCCGCGGTCGTGCACACCCACTCGCCGCAGGCCACCGCCGTGTCGCTCGTGCTCGACGAACTCCCGTGCGTGCACTACCAGCAGCTCCTGCTCGGCGGGGCCATCCGCGTCGCCCCCTTCGCCGTCTTCGGCAGCGACGAGCTCGCCGAGCACGTCTGGACCGCGCTGGAGGGCAAGTCGGCCGCGCTGATGGCCAACCACGGCGCCGTCGTGCACGGCCCGACGCTGCAGGCCGCGGTGGACAACGCGCTGCTGCTCGAGTGGGCCTGCGAGCTCTACCGGAACGCCGCCACGATCGGCACCCCCCGGACCCTGGACGCCGCCCAGCAGACCGCGGTGGTCGAAGCCGCGCTGCGACGCGGTTACGGCAGCACCAAACGGATCGAGGAGGATCTGTGACGCAAACGGTGATCACGCTCGGCGCGCACGTGTTCGACGTGCAGGTCCGGCCGGTCGAGGCCATCCCGGACGGGCAGGGTGCCGCCCTGGTCGAGCAGATCCGCTTCAGCCCGGCCGGCACCGCCGCCGGCACCGCGCTGACGCTGGCCAAGCTCGGCGCGGCCGTCCGCACCGCCGGCGCGATCGGCACCGACCCCATCGGCGACCTGCTGCTGGCCATGCTGGCCAAGTTCGGGATCGACACCTCCCTGGTCGTCCGCCGCGAAGCCGTGCAGACCTCGGCGTCGGTGCTGCCCATCCGCCCCGACGGCAGCCGTCCCGCCTTCCACGTCCCCGGCGCCAACCTCACCTACGGCCCCGACGACATCGCCGAAGCCGAAGTCGCCCGGGCGACCCACCTGCACCTCGGCGCGCCCGAGCTGATGGGCGGGGACAACGCGGCGAAGATCCTCTCCCCCGCGCGGGCGGGCGGCGTGGTCACCTCGGCCGACCTGCTCGCCCCGGGCGACCCCGGCGTCCTCGCCTGGATCGCGCCCGCCCTGCCGCACCTCGACTACCTGCTGCCCAACGAACAGCAGGTCCTCGGGCTCACCGGCGCCGAGACCCTCGAAGACGGCGCCCGCGCGCTGATCGGCCAGGGCGTCGGCTGTGTCGCCGTCACCCGGGACGCCCGCGGCGCCCTGGTGATCACCGCGGACGAGGTGATCACCGTCCCCGCGTTCGCGGTCGACGTCGTCGACACCACCGGCTGCGGAGACGCCTTCTCCGCCGGCTTCCTCCGCGGCGTCGGCCTCGGCCGGTCCCCGCGGGACGCCGCCGTGCTCGGCTCCGCCGCCGCGGCCCTGGTCGCCCAGGGCCTGGGCAGCGACCACGGCGAGTTCGACCTGGCCGCCGCCGACGCCTTCGCCGCGGCCACGCCGACGCTGGAGGCCGCCGATGCGCCGCACTGACGTCGTCGTGGTCGGCGCGGGCCTGGCCGGGCTCACCACCGCCCGCGAGCTGACCGCGGCCGGCCGGGACGTCGTCGTCCTGGAAGCCCGCGACCGGGTCGGCGGCCGCACCGTCAACCACGACCTCGGCGACGGCAAGGTGGTCGAGGCGGGCGGGCAGTTCGCCGGCCCCACCCAGGACCACGTCCTCGCGCTGGCCAAGCAGGTCGGCGTCGAGACGTTCCCGGCCTACACCCGGGGAGCGTCGGTCTACGTCCACGGCGACCGGGCCCGCCGGTACCGCGGCGACATCCCGCCCGACCCCCTGGCCCTGCCCGACCTCGGCATCGCCATGCGGCGGATCGACCAGCTGGCCCGGAAGATCCCCCTCGACGCGCCGTGGCGCGCCCCCAAGGCGCGGGCGTGGGACAGCGTGACGTTCGAAAGCTGGCTCCGGCACACCACGGCCGGCACCGGCGCGCTCGACCTGGTCAACGTGCTGCTCGGCTCGGCCTTCGGCGGCAGTGCCGCCGACACCTCGTTGCTCTATAGCCTCTGGTACATCGCGGGGTTCGGCAACGAAACCACACCCGGCACGCTGGAACGCGGCATCGGCGTCACCGGCGGCGCGCAGGAATCCCGCTTCGCCGGCGGCTCCCAGCTGATCTCGCAGCGCATCGCCGAAGAGCTCGACGGCCGCGTGGTGCTCGGCGCCCCGGTGCGGGCGATCGAGCAGGACGCCGGCTCGGTGACCGTCAAGTCCGATGTGGACACCTGGCACGCGCGGCACGTCGTCGTCACCGTCCCGCCCGCGCTGGCCGCCCGGATCTCCTGGCGCCCGCTGCTGCCGCCGCAGCAGGACGCGCTGTTCTCCCGGATGGCCTTCGGCGCGCTGATGAAGTGCGAAGCCGTCTACCCCGAGCCGTTCTGGCGCGCCGACGGGCTCAACGGCCAGGCCGTGTTCCGGCACCCGTCCCCGATCTGCTCGATGTTCGACAACTCCCCGCCCGACGGCGAACCCGGTGTCCTCATGGGTTTCCTCGGCGGCCCGCAGTGGCACCTCTGGGCGGCCCGGCCGCCCCGCGAACGACGTGCCGCCGTCCTGCGCGCCTTCGCCGCCGCGATCGGGAAGCCCGCGCTGCAGCCGGTGGAGTACTTCGAACAGGACTGGGTCGGCGAGGAGTGGACCCGCGGCGGGCCGACGTCCGTGCCCGGGACCGGCGTGCTGACCGAGCTCGGCCCCTGGCGCGACCGGCCGTTCGGCCGGGTGCACTGGGCGGGCGCCGAGCACTCCGACCACTGGAACGGGTACCTGGACGGCGCGGTCCGCTCCGGCGAGACCGCCGCCCGCGCCGTCCTCGGCCACGAGTGAAGGGGACGATGGTGCGCGACTACACCGTTTCCGAGCAGGCGATCATCCCCCACCCGGTCCGGCGGGTGTGGGACGTGATCTCCGCGACCCACCGCTACGCCGAGTGGGTCCCGACGGTCCTGGAGGTGACCGACCACCACGGCACCGCGGAGCTCGGCCGGACCTACCGCGAGCACAACAAGTCGCTCGGCCCGCTGACCACCCGGTCCGTCTGGACGGTCCGCGAGATCGAGCCCCTGGCCCGCCGCGTCGACACGGGCACCGGCTTCGCGCCGCTGCAGGACCTGACCAACGTGTTCGAGTTCGAGCCGATCACCCGCGGCGACGGGTCGGAGAGCACGCTGATGACGTACGCGGTCCAGTACCGCCTCGGCCTGGGGCCGCTCGGGCCGCTGGTGCACCGCATCGTCGCGGCGGGCCTGCGAGCCGACATGAAGCGGGCGATGGACAACCTCGCCGACGTCATCCTCGCCGAGGGGGTGCCCTCCTAGGCCCGGCCGTGCAACCCTGGGGCCGGGTCGTTCCGTCTTCGGGGCAACGGACCGAAGGAGGCATCCCATGCGAAGGCTGTCCGCGCTCTCCGGCGTGCTCGTCGTCGCCCTGAGCGGCGTGGCCTGCGGCGCCAACGCCCGGCCCGCGTCGGCCGACCCGCTGTGCTCCGCCTCCTACGAACCCCGCGAACTCGTCGTCAGCGGGCCGCTGTACCCGCCGTTGCCCGGCCCGGCGGACGGCACGCGCGGTGAGGACCGCAGCACCGACGCGGCCGCGATCAAGAAGGTCGCCGCCGCGGCGTGCGATCTGCCCGAAGCGCCGTCCGACCCGGTCTGCACGGCGGACCTGGGACCCAGCTACCGGCTGCGGTTCGCCGACACCCAGAACCGGACCACGACCCTCACCGCGGCCGCGTTCGGCTGCCGGTTCGTCGAAGGGCTCGGCACCAAGCGGGTCGACGCGCGGCCGCTCTGGGACGCGCTGGCCGCGGCCGGCCTGCCCGCGCCGCGGGCCCGCTGACCTCACCGTCCACATCGGACAAGTACCGGACCACCGCGGACAGTGGTCCGGCTACGAAAGGGCACCGTCGAGGGCCGTCCGTACCCGACCCGGCCCGCGGGATGTTGACCCCGCCGCACCGCGTACCTACCGTCCGGGCACCGTTTCCGCTTTCGAGGAGGTGCCATGCTGTCGAGGCGTACGTTCGTCACCAGCCTGGTCGCCGCCGCGGCGAGCACGCCGCTGTGGTCCGCCGTCACCGCGCCGGGCGCCCGCGCCGCCGCGGCCCTGCCGTTGACGCTCAAGAACAATTCGGGCAGCGGCACCGTCTACGCCTACATCAGCGGCGCGGACACCGCGGGCCGCCCCGGTTTCGTGACCGCCGACGGGCGGTTCCAGCCGCTGGCCAACCCGTCGGCGCCGGTGACGCCGATCCCCGACTACGCCATTCCCCTCGGTGGATCGGGTTCCCAGCTCACCGTGACGCTGACCGACTACCTCATCGGCGGCCGGGTGTGGTTCTCGGTCGGCAAGAAGCTCCAGTTCTTCGTCAACCCCGGCCCCGGCCTGGTGCAGCCCGGGTTCGCCACCGCGGACCCGAACTGGCAGACGAACTGGACGTTCTGCGAGTTCACCTACAACAGCGCGAACCTCTACGCGAACATCAGCTACGTCGACATGGTGGCGCTGCCGGTGTCGATGGCCACCACCGGCGCGGCCGGCGCGCAGTCGGTCAGCCCGCTGCCCAACGGCGCCCTCGGCAGCATCGCGGACGGCCTGCGCGCGCAGCACAACGCCGACGGCGCGCCGTGGGACCGGCTGGTCGTCACCGACGCCTCCGGCCAGGTCGTGCGCGTGCTCGCCCCCGGCCACTCCCCGGTCGACTTCGGCGGCTACTGGACCAGCTACCTCAACGCCGTCTGGGACCACTACCGCACGACGCCGCTGACGATCAACGGCCAAGGCGGCATCGGCTCCTACACCGGCACGGTCAGCGGGGACGCGATCGTGTTCGCCGGCCTGAACACCAACGGCGTGCCGTTCACCAAGCCGAGCGCGGCGGACATCTTCGGCTGCGCGAGCGGGCCGCTGTACAACTCCGGCAGCGACGCCCGCGGCGCGGTCGCCGCCCGGCTGGCCGCCGCCCTGAACCGCAGCAGCCTGCTGGTGGCCGGCGGCAACAACCAGCCCGACGGCGTCCCGCCTTCGCAGTACTACCGCGACGCCACCACGAACCACTACGCGCGCCTGGTGCACCAGTACGCGTCGATCGGCTACGCCTTCCCGTACGACGACGTCGGCCCGACCGGCGCCCAGCCGGTCGACGGCCACCTCCAGGACCCGGCCCCGACGTCCTGGACGGTCGCGCTCGGCCCGGGCGCGGGCGGCGGCACCACCCCGCCCGGCTCGGGCGGCACGAGCGCGTACTCGACCATCCAGGCGGAGGCCTACAACGCGCAGAACGGCACCCAGAACGAGTCGTGCGCCGACACCGGCGGCGGCGTCGACGTCGGCTGGATCGCCGACGGCGACTGGCTGAAGTACGCCCGCGTCGACTTCGGCTCGAGCGCGCCGCACCAGTTCGTCGCCCGCCTCGCGTCGGGCGCGGCGGCCGGGGTCAGCGGCGCCATCCGGGCCCGCCTGGACAGCGTGACGGGCCCGGTGATCGCGGAAATCGACTTCGCGAACAACGGCGGCTGGCAGCAGTGGCAGACGGTGCCGGCCAACATCGTCGCGTCCGCCACCGGCGTCCACGACCTCTACCTGACGTTCTCCGGGAGTTCGGCGGACTTCGTCAACGTCAACTGGTTCACCTTCACCCGCTAGGCGGGCTCCGGGACGACGACGACCTTGCCGTGCACCCCGCCTTCGGCCGCGCGGGCGTGCAGGGCGGGCAAGCCGGCCAGGGGCACCCGCTCGGCGACGTCGATCCGCAGCTCGTCGTGGTCGACCAGGTCGACCAGCCGGGACAGCTGCTCGGCGTCGCTGCGGACGAACAGGTCGATGCCGCGGATGCCGCGCTCCTCGTCGGACGGGGCCGGCATCCACACCGTCGTGTTCACCAGGGCACCGCCCGGGCGGATCAGCGTCAGCAGGGCCGCCAGCCGCTCCGGGGTGATCGGGGCGAGGTTCAGCACGAGGTCGACCGGCTCGGTCACCGCCGCCGCCACGTCGCCGGTGGTGCGGCCGACGGCGATCACCTCGGCACCGGCGTGCCCGGCCAGCTGCACCGCGTACCCGCCGACCGCGCCCCGGGCGCCGTTGACCAGCACGCGCTGCCCGGCCGTCAGCTTGCCGTGGTCGAACAGGGCCTGGTGCGCGGTGAGCCCCACCAGCGGCAACGCGGCGGCGTCGGCCAGCGGGACGTTCTCGGGCGCCCGGGTCAGCACGTCGGCCGGGGCGAGGACGTACTCCGCGGCCGCGCCGGGCTTGTCCATCGGCAGGAAGCCGATGACCTCGGTGCCGGTCTCCGGGCCGGCCACGCCCTCGCCCAGCGCGTCGACCGTGCCGGCGACGTCGATGCCGGGCGTGTGGGGCAGTACGACCGGGATCGGGTCCTGCATGAACCCGCCGCGGATGTTGCCGTCGACGGGGTTGAACGACGTCGCCGCGACCCGGATCCGGACCTGCCCGGCCCCGGGGACGGGCCGGTCCACGTCCTCGTAGCGCAGGACGCCGGGATCGCCGTACTCGTGGAACCGCACTGCCTTCATCGGGTTGCTCGCCTTCGTCCGTGATCCACTTCGCCCCCAGGATCGCGGCCTCCGACCGGTTCAGCCTGGGCCGGTTTGGCCCACCCTGACGACGGACGGCGGCCCGGCGGCGGCGACGACCTCGCCGAGCAGGGCCGCGTCGCGCGACCCGGGTGCCGCGGTGAGGACCACCGCCATCAGGCCGTCGCCCGGGACTTCCAGGAGGTTGCCGTCGAGGGTGAGGTCGGCGCCGTCGGGATGCCGGAACACGGCCCGGTTTTCGTACGTGCGCACCGGTTCGGGCGTCCGCCACAGGGTGTCGAACGACCGGCTGGTCGTGCGCAGCTCGTCGACGAGCCCGGCGAGCGAGGCGTCCGCGGGGTAGCGCAGGGCGGTGTCCCGCAGCCGGCCGGCGAGCATCGCCCGGAACCCGGCCGCGCCGTCGTCGTCCCGGCTGATCCCGCGGGGTGCGTTGCGGAAGGTGCGCCAGGCGACGTTCCAGTCCCGGTCGTGCCCGGTCGGGCCGCCGGCCTGCAACGCGAACCACGCGCTGTTGACGGCGAGCACGTTCCACGCCGCGTCGGCCAGGAAGGCGGGGGTGTGGGGGAAGCGCTCCAGCAGCCGCACGGCGGCCGTCCCGGCCTCGCGCGGGACCTGGCCGTCGACCGCGGCGTACCCGGCCAGCGCGCAGAGCCGCTCGTAGTCCGCCCGCCCGAGCCGCAACGCCCCGGCGATGGCGGCCACCACCCCGGCCGACGGGTGGCGGCGCCCCTGCTCCAGCCGCCGCACGTAGTCCGCCGACACGCCCGCCAGCTCGGCGAGCTCCTCCCGCCGCAGCCCGCGGGTCCGCCGCCGCCCGGACGGCAACCCCGCGGCGGCGGGATCGGTGTTCTCGCGCAGCCGCCGCACCGCCGCGCCGAGTTCGTGCAAAGCCATGGCGCCAGCGTATCCGGTCTCCGGGCTCCTTTGTGGACAGTGCGGCGCGTGACCCACCGCGCCGGGCCGGCGACGGCCGACCGGCCACGCGTGACCGGTCCACGACCTGGTCTCCCGCCGCTTCCCCGGTCATCATGGAACTCGCGGCCGCGCAGGGACGGACGGGGAGGGCGATTGACCGAGCACTGGGGCGCACGGCTCCGCCGGCACCGGACCCGCGCGGGCTTCACCCAGGAACACCTGGCCGAAGCCGCCGGGGTGTCGATCCGGACCCTGCGGCGGTGGGAGACCGGCGACCGGGGGCACCCGCACGGGCCGTCCGTGCGGCGCGTCGCCCAGGTCCTGGACCTGTCGGCGAGCGAACGCGACCAGCTGCTCGCCCTGGCGGACGGCCCGGAGCCGGCCCAGGGGCGCGCCTTCGCCCCGCCGCGGCTTCGCCCCTTCGACGCCGGGCTGTTCGTCGGCCGGACCGCGGAACTCGACACCCTGACGGCGAAGCTGACCGGGCCCCGCAGCACCGGCATCGTCGTCGTCGACGGCCCGCGCGGCATCGGCAAGTCGTTCCTGGCGCTGCGGTGGGCCGCCGCGCACACCACGGACTTCCCGGACGGCCTGCTCTACGCCGACCTGTGGGGCTCGCGCACCGACCTCGGTGCACAGGCCCCGTCCGACGTGCTGCGCGACTTCCTCCTCTCGCTGGGCGTCACGCCCGGCGAGGTGCCGGGCGGCAGCGACGAGCGGGCCGCCCTCTACCGGAATCTGGTGGCGGGCACGCAGCTGCTCGTCGTGCTCGACGACGCCCGGGACTCCAACCAGGTGCAGCCGCTGCTGCCGGGGACCGGCGCCGTCCTGATCACCAGCCGGCACCGGCTCAACAGCCTGGTCGTCGGGTCCGGCGCGGACAGCGTCACGCTCGCGCCGATGCCGGACACCGACGCGCGGCAGCTGCTCGCCGGCTCGATCGGGGCGCGCAGCGACGGCGTGGCCGAGCTCCTGGAGTTCTGCGCCGGGCAGCCCCTGGTGCTCAGTGCCGTCGCCGCCCGCGCGGCCGCGCACCCCGAACGTGATCTGCACGCGCTGACCGAAGAACTCCGCGAGCTGGCGGCGGCGTCCCCGGCGCCGCACGACCGGACGTCCGGCCTCGCCGCCGTCCTGGGCGAGTACCACCCGGACGTCGAGCTGATGGAGCTGGGCTCCGACCTGATGACCCAGGCCCACCAGCTCAACGAACTGGGCCGGCCCGAGGAAGCGCTGTCGGCGCTCACCGACGCGGAGGCCGTCTTCCGGCAGCTGGACCGCCAGACCCCGCGGTACTACCAGGCCGGGATGCTGGCCGAATGCCTCATCACCAAGTCACTGCAGCTGCTCGGCCTGGGCTTCGCCGAGGCCGGGGTCGAGGTCAGTGCCGAGGCCGTGGCGCTGCGCCGCCCCCGGGACGACGGCCCCGGGCCCTCGATCCCGACCGGAGCCGCGCTGCGGATGCTGGCGAACAGCCTGAGCAACCACGCCGTGCTGCTGTGCACCGTGGGCCGCCCGGAGGAAGCCCTGGCGGCGCTGTCCGAGGTGGTCGAGCTGCGCAAGCGGTTCATCACCGGGAAACAGGCCGGGCGGGCCGTGTCGGCGAGGGGGTGACACGGCCCGTCCGGCCACCGTGGACGGTGTCCCGGCTCAGCTCACCTGCAGGTCGATGCAGGCGTAGAAGGCGTTCGACGTGTCGGCGATGTTCCACACCGCCAGCACCGTCTGGCGGCCCGTGTGGCTGCCCAGGTTCACCTGGTGCGCGACCGTCGACGGCGGCTGCTGGTCGTTGCCGCTCACCTCCGCGATCTTCTGGCCGCCGATGAAGTACTGGTAGTTCGACGTGCGGTGGCGGGCGGTGAACGTCCAGTTGAAGGTCACCGTGCGGCCGACGTTCGCGGCGCGCCAGCCCTTGCCGTTGTCGTTGAGCTCGGCGAACTGGGCCACGCCGCCGTTGCAGGACCGCAGGCCCTTGGGCCCTTCGACGCTCTGGGGTTCGTACTGGATCTGCCCGCACTGCACGATGTGCTGGGCGCACTGCGCCTGCCGGCTCGCCGGCGAATTCACGTAGCCGTGCGCGCTGGCGATCCCGGCGGGGTTGAGCACCACCAGCACCGGGGCCAGCAGGGTGCCCACGGCGGCCGCGACCAGTTTGCGATTCATCCCAAGCTCCTTCGGGGACAGGCTCGCCTTCCCGCCGCCGGGCACGGCGAAACCGCGGCCCCGGCCTCGCTGGGAGGTCCGCCGCGACGGGAAGGGTTACGAGCGAAGGAAAATTGTGGTCTAGACCATACGTCGAAACGGTACTCAGGTCAACGGCTGGCAAAGTCGGGAACAATGTTGGTAAGGCGCCAACTGTCACCCGGTGTTCCGTTGAGCGGGACCGCGACCGCCGGACCGGCGGCGGGCCGCGAGGCGCGTGCCTCTAGGATCACGCCGGTGACCACCTACGACGACACCTTCGAGCACCTCGACCCCTCGGCCCTGCCTGAGCGGCAGCAGCGGATCCTGGTCGCGATCCGGGACTGGGTGGTCCAGCACGGCTACTCCCCCAGCACGCGCGAGATCGGCGAGGCCGTCGGCCTGCAGTCGACGTCGTCGGTGTCCAAGCACCTGGCCAGCCTCGAAGACAAGGGGTTCCTGCGCCGCGGTGCCACGGTGTCACGCCCGATCGACGTGCGCGCGTTCCTGAACGGCACGGCCGCCGCCGAAGACGGCGATTCGGTGCCGGTGCCCGTCGTCGGCGACATCGCGGCCGGCACGCCGATTTCGGCGGTCGAGCACACCGACGACGTCCTCAAGCTGCCCCGCGACCTCACCGGCCGCGGCACGGTGTTCGGCCTGCGCGTCCGCGGCGACTCGATGATCGACGCGGCCATCTGCGACGGCGACATCGTCGTGGTCAAGCAGCAGTCCGAGGCCCACTCCGGCCAGATCGTCGCGGCGATGATCGACGAAGAGGCGACGGTCAAGGTCTACCGCCGCCGCGACGGCCACGTGTACCTCGAGCCCCGCAACCCGGCCTACGACGTCATCGACGGCGACCGCGCGGTGATCCTCGGCGCGGTGGTGTCGGTGCTGCGGAGCGTCTGACTCACCAGGTGACGGGCAGCTCGTACACGCCGTACACCGACCCGTCGTGCTTGAACGGGATCTGTTCGACGTCGGTGGCCAGCGCCAGCGTCGGGATCCGCCGGTACAGCGTGCTGTAGACGACCTGCAGCTCCAGCCGGGCCAGCGGCTGGCCGAGGCACTGGTGGACGCCGAAGCCGAAGGCCACGTGGCGGTGCGCGTCGCGGGTCAGGTCCAGCCGGTCGCCGTCCGGGAAGGCTTCCGGGTCGCGGTTGGCGATGTCGTTCGCCATGATCAGGCCCTCGCCCGCGCGGACGGTCTGCCCGCCGATCTCGATGTCCTCCAGCGCGACGCGGCGGCGTCCGTTGTGCGTGATGTTCAGGTAGCGCAGCAGTTCCTCGACCGCCGAAGCGACCAGCGCCGGGTCGTCGGACTCGCGCAGCAGCGCCAGCTGGTCCGGGTGCTCCAGCAGGGCCAGGGTGCCGAGCGCGATCATGTTCGCCGTCGTTTCGTGGCCGGCGATCAGCAGCAGGACGCCCATCTGCGCCGCTTCGACCCGGGTCAGCTCCCCCGCCGCGACGCGCGCGGCCAGTCCGGACAGCAGGTCGTCGCCCGGGTTGCCGAGCTTCGACCCCACCAGCTCGTCGAGGTAGCCGATCAGCGCCCGGTGGCCGGCGGCCCGCTCCTCGGGCCGGGCGTCCCGGTGGACGATGACCTTGCTGTTCTCCTGGAAGAAGTCGTGATCGGCGTACGGGACACCCAGCAGCTCGCAGATCACCAGTGAGGGCACCGGCAGCGCGAACGCCTCGACCAGGTCCACCGGCTTCGGCCCGGCCAGCAGCTCGCCGATCCGGTCGTCGACGATCTTCTGCACGGCCGGGCGCATCGCGGCGACCCGGCGGATGGTGAACGGCGCCGTCACCATCTTGCGCAGCCGCGCGTGCTCGGGGTTGTCCATCAGGATGAAGCTGATGCCGGTGCCGCCCTTCGGCAGCGGCGCGGGGCTCGGGTACCCGGGCCGGGTGATGTCGGCGCTGACCCGGGGATCGGCGAGCAGCGCCCGCTGGTCGGCGTAGCGGGTCACCAGCCACGGCGTGCTGCCGTCCCACAGCCGGACACGGGCGAGCGGGCGCTCCTCCTGCAGCGCGCGGGCGGCGGGCGGCGGGTCGAACGGGCAGCCCGCGGCCCGGGTCATCGGGAACTCGGGGATCTCGGTCGTCGTCATCGTTCCTCCGCCGTCGCCGTCGGTTCGTGATCAGTCAACCGAAGACTGCTAGGCTAAGTCAAGCGACTGATTTAATTCAACGTTCTTGGAGGACCCACCCGTGTCCGATCCGTCCAGAGCCGCCGGGGAGGCGTCGCCGCGCGCGAACCTCGTCGTCGCGGTCCTCGCCCTCGCGGGCATCACCGTCTCGCTGATGCAGACGCTGGTCATCCCGCTGATCCCGGCGCTGCCCGGGCTGCTGCACGCCTCTGCGGCCGACGCCACCTGGGCCATCACCGCCACCCTGCTCGCGGGCGCGGTGGCGACGCCGACCATGGGCCGGCTCGGCGACATGTACGGGAAACGGCGGATGCTGCTGATCAGCCTCGGCGCGCTGGTCGCGGGCTCGGCGATCGGCGCGCTCTCCGACAGCCTGGTGCCGATGGTCGCCGGGCGGACGCTGCAGGGCCTGGCCGCCGGCGTCATCCCGCTCGGGATCAGCATCATGCGCGACGAGCTGCCGGCCGAGCGGCTCGGTTCCGCGACGGCGCTGATGAGCGCGTCACTCGGCGTCGGCGGCGCGCTGGGCTTGCCGGCGGCGGCGCTGCTGGCCGAAAACGCGGACTGGCACGCGCTCTTCTGGACCGCGGCCGGGCTCGGCGTGGTGGTCACGGCGCTGGTCGTCGCACTGGTACCGGAGTCGCCGGTCCGCACCGGCGGCCGGTTCGACGTGCCGGGCGCGGCGGGGCTCTCGATCGCGCTCGTGTGCTTGCTGCTGGCCATCTCGAAGGGCGCCGACTGGGGCTGGGGCAGCGCAGCGACGCTGGGCCTGTTCGCGGCCGCCGTCGTCGTCCTGTTCCTGTGGGGCCGCTGGGAACTGCGGACCGCGCAGCCACTGGTGGACCTGCGGACGACCGCGCGGGGCCAGGTCCTGCTGACCAACATCGCCTCGGCGGTGTTCGGCTTCGCGATGTTCGCGATGTCCCTGGTCCTGCCGCAGCTGCTGCAGCTGCCGGCGGCCACCGGGTACGGCCTCGGGAAGTCGATGCTGGCGGTGGGCCTGGTGATGGCGCCGTCGGGGCTGGTGATGATGGCGCTGGCCCCGGTGTCGGCCCGCATTTCGGCGACCCGCGGGCCGAAGACGACGCTGATGCTCGGCGCGGTGGTCGTCGCCGCGGGGTACGGCCTCGGCGTCGTGCTGATGAGCGCGACCTGGCACCTGGTGCTGATCTCGAGCATCATCGGCGCGGGGATCGGGCTCGCCTACGGGGCGATGCCCGCGCTGGTGATGGGGGCCGTGCCGGTGTCGGAGACCGCGGCCGCCAACAGCCTCAACACGCTGATGCGATCGATCGGGACGTCGGTGTCCAGCGCCACGGCCGGGCTGATCCTGGCGAGGCTGACGATCTCGTTCGGACCGGCGACCCTGCCGTCGCAGAACGGGTTCCGGCTCGTGCTGGGCATGGGTTCGGCGGCGGCGCTGATCGCCCTGGCCGTGGCGGCGTTCCTGCCGCGGCGGTCGCCGGTCGCCGTCCGGGAGCCGGCCGTCGCGGCCGCGCGCTGACCGCGGCCCGGCCGGCCGGTGCGCGCGTGGTACGCGCCCGGTCAGCGCCGGGCGGAAACCTTCGGTCGACGCCGGGCCACGACGGTCCGGCAACGACCTTGGGGAGCGTGGCATGACGAAGAACGCGTTGGTGACGGGAGCTTCGCGGGGCATCGGGCGGGCGATCGCGCTGCGGCTGGCCGCGGACGGGGCGGTGGTCGCCGTCCACCACGGGGGCAACGAGGGCGCGGCCAAGGAAACCGTGTCACTGATCGAGGACGCGGGCGGGCACGCCTTCCCCGTGGCGGCCCGGTTCGGCGACGCCGGCGCCGTCGAGCGGCTGGTGGACACGGTGACCGCGGCCTTCGGGGACGGCTTGGACATCCTCGTCAACAACGCGGGGATCAGCTCGCACAGCTCGATCGGGGAAGTGACCGAGGACGAGCTGGATCGGCTGCTGGCAGTGAACGTCAAGGCGCCGATGCTGCTCGTCCAACGGTTGCTGCCGGCGCTGAACGAGGGCGGCCGGGTGGTGATGGTGGGATCGATGGCCACACGGATCGCCGTTCAGTCGCAGATCGGTTACACGGTGAGCAAAGCCGCGGTCGAGGCGTTGGCACCGACGCTCGCCAACGAGCTGGGGCACCGGGGCATCACGGTGAACACCGTGGCGCCGGGTCCGATTCGGACGGACATGACCGAGGCCGTCCTGGCGATTCCCGAGGCTGCCGCCGGGTTGGCGGCGATGACGGCGCTGGGTCGGGTCGGGGAGCCGGAGGATGTCGCCGAGGTGGTCGGCTTTCTGGCCGGGCCCGGTGGGCGGTGGATCACCGGGCGGACGTTGGATGTTTCCGGGGGAACTTTCCTCGGGCCCATCTCGGCTGGGTGATCGGCTTCGATGCCTCTCTGATCACGTGTGATGCCTCTGCGGCTTTGTGGGTTCTCTGTCTTGAAGTTGCTTTGGGCCCTTCTGCCGGCCCGATCGCCGGATTGTTCAACGGCCGTCACGCCGCGTCAAGGCGGGAAAGCGTGCCTTGACCCGGCGTG